>JAJZCR010000115.1 GCA_021851715.1 Planctomycetota bacterium | reverse complement strand
ATCCCCTTGTCGCTTGTAACGCTTCCACACGCGACGCGCTTGTCGCTCGCTAAGCCCCAACAACCGCCCGGCATGTGCCACGCTGATCGCCTGTTCCTTGACCCGACTGAATGTCTCCAGCCGCCGACGTTCGATTCTGCTCATTACAAGTATTTCCATTCCGCCCGTATAACCCAACTGGCTCGGGAGGGGTGACACTTCTATTGAGACAAGGGGGTGACATTTCTATTGAGACACAACAGTCCGGTCCCGACCCCTTGCCGCAACCGCGTGGCCATCTTAATATCCGGGCGAAGCGTTTTGGTTCGGGACGGTAGGTGACAGCCGCGAATCTACCCTGGAGATTTTACCGATGCTGGTCTGGGTTCGCTTATCGCTGCGTCTCGGGCCCCCGCTCCACCGGGTCTCGCGTGCCAAGATCGCTTCAGGCATGGCCCAGCGGGCTACTTAACCGGCGCATTATTCCACGATGAGGCTCTTTCACTTCATAAGACACGTTTAGTTTCACTGACGCGCCGAAGTGCCTTGGAGAACGCGCACCCGAATTAAAGATAATGCATAATCCGCCGATGACATTCCCGCAGACGATTATACCAGGGTCGCAGAAAACCCTTGATCTTCTTCCGGGTCAACTGGCCCCAGTCCGGGTCCCGCGACGACGCACCAACGGCAGCAAGCAGTATCCCGCTAAATTCCGGCGGCAGCGCAGCCAAGTACGGCCGTAGCGCCCTCATCCTGTTGGCAAAAGTGTCCGTCGACCGATCAACGCTACCTGACTGGACACGGTAATAAACAAGCGGCTTGGCTAAAAATTCCAGTCGCCCGCCGGATAATGCCGCTTTTCCTAGAAACTCCTGATCTTCGCAACTCATGGCATAATCTTCCGTCAGGCCGCCATGTTCGACGAAATATGAGCGCCTCACGAGCATGGCCTGGTCGCCTAAAAAATTGTGGAAGCATGATGCGGCCACCGCAGGGCCAAGGCATAACCAAATCCAATCATCGCAATTTTCTGCCGGCGGCTTACCCGTGAAAACTGAAAGCGCGCAGGTATGGACGTCAGCGTTGGTCCTTAGCGCTACAGCCACGAGGGTACTTATTGCGTCCGCTTTTAAAATATTATCGTCATCGAGAAAAAACAGATACTCACCGTGGGCCTCTCGGGCCGCTCGATTACGGGCCGCCGCAGGGTAGCGATTAGCCTGGCGCAATAACCGCCAACCCTTGGCTACAAAATCCTCGCTCCGCTCAAGCCTCGCCAGGGCCTCCACCGCCCCCGCGCTTCGGCTGCCATCATCCACGACAACCACCTCGATAGCCGGGTAATCCTGCCTCCGCACCGATTCCAAGCACTCATCCAGCAGCCCAGGCCGTTCATGGTGCGGGATGCAGATTGTCACCAGCGGAAAATTCATGGGAATTGGCGGCTTTACGTGCTGCGCGCCACCCGTAACAACCCGGCGTATCTCAGATATCCAAGCCGCCCCCCGCGCTGGATCCTGCCCAAGGCCCATGCCATTATAGGCCGCTCCGTTAGCGGCCTTATCAAGAGCCTCAGCCAGGCTGGCCGGGTAGCCCTCCCAGCACAGGGCCGTGCGCCCTCCACTTGGCATTTGCTCCGTGTATTCCCGACGGGCGGGCAACACCAACACGGTGCCCCGGCCCGCCAGACGGTTAAGCAGCACACGCGTGCCGGGGCGCGAATGTGGCAGCACAACCGCGGCTGGCCGTCCATCCGCCACGCCGGGCCAACGCCATGACGCCAAATTCCAATCGCATTTCCAGGCTGTGGCCGCCCCCATCAGCCGCTGCCGGAGCGTGCGCAAATCCATGCCCACTGGGGTGCCCACAAAATCCACCCTCCACCCCGAATCCTGTGCTAACCTGCTTTCCGTGATGGCCCGTAATATCAGCCTGAGCTGCGCTGCGTCCGCCAAGCCGGAAAGAACCCTAAGCTCGCTGCCGCGCCCACCTACCGCTGCGTCCACCATTATTGAATGGGGCGGAGGGTCGGCCAAGATGACCGATTTTGCGGGCACCTTGCGGCCAGCCCCGGTAACCCACTCGGCGATTGCCGCATCGGCAAAGAACACGCAATCCGCCAGCCTCGCGCTCTCGCTTTCCATAAAATCCATGGCCAGGTCGTCTACGCTCCAGAGGTGGCCCAATTTGGCCCCCGATTCCGCTTCCCACCGCAAGGGGCCGCTCACACGGGAAATAAATTTCGTATCCGCAAGGCTCAACCCTTGATGTTTGGCCAACGTGGGATAAAACCCCAATCCTCCGCGGTCCAGGAAAATTACACAGTCCATCGGTGAAGGAAGCGCTTCGAGCCACCGTAGAAAATGATAGGAATCAACCATGCCCTGCGGACCGCCGATCGCAGGCACCCTTGGCCTCGGCATCGCAACCAAATTAAGGCCGGCACCAGCGGCCAGCCGATCCGCCGCAATATTTCCCGCAGTCAAAACCGTGACCTTGCTGCCGGCCCTGGCCAGCCATGCCGCGAGGTCCAACATCGGCTGGACCACCAAGTCCGGGTGGCACCCATCGGCAAGCGCCGGGATCGCCACGCAAATCCGGAAGCCACGCATCGCCAACGCGGCGCGGGGATCCAGATCACCGCGCCCTAAACCCGGTTCGGGTAGATCCGACCTGCCACCATCACCTCGCGCCATTTACCGTCGCCAAAAACAAGAAAATACATTTTTATTATGTAACCTAGATGGCGAAACGTCAACGGCACCGCCGTCAAGGGCACCGGCCGCCCACGGATCGGGCACCGCCGCTGGCCAATTCACAATGGTATCGGTTATAACACCTGCGATGCAGCAACCATCCCCCAGCAAAAAATCAGAGGCCTCCCTCTCACACCGCACCTCCCGCGGGTTCCTCTGGATGGTGGGGCAAACCGTAGGCTCAAAATTCTTCGGTATCATAGGCCAAATTTTCCTTGCCCGACTGCTTTCCCCGCGTGACTTCGGCCTCGTGGCTATGACCTATAACGCCGTCGCCGTCCCGGCGCTGCTGCGGCAAACTGGCATACCGCAGATACTCGTGCAAAAGCAGGGACGTTTCGCACGCTGGGCCAATGCCGCATTTTGGGCTGAACTAGCCCTGGGAATCGCTGGCGGGCTGTGCATGGCGGCGGCCATACCCCTGGCCACGCAGATATTCCACACCAAGAAGCTGATCGGCCCAATGTTGATCGTGGCCAGCGTAGCCCCGATCAACGCCCTGTCCACCGTGCCGATGTCGAGCCTTTCGTTAAACCTGCGATTCCGGGAGATAGCGGCCATCGGCTTTGCCTACAACGTGCTGGCCATGCTCTTGAGTGTAGCCTTGGCCTTCATGGGCTGGGGTGTTTACAGCTTCGTCGCACCACTTCCGGTCGTCGCGGCCTTGCGAACGATCTCGGTGTGGTGGCTGGCACCGCAAAAAATTCGCCTTGACGCCCAACCGCGGCGCTGGGTGCTTTTGGCCGGCGACAGTGCCACTTTGCTCGCCTGCGGCGGCCTTTCCACGCTCTCCACCATGGCGCTGACAACGCTCCTGGGGGTCTTCGCAACCCCCGAAATCGTCGGCCAGATATTCTTCGCAGGTAACCTTGTCAGCCAAGTTGTCCAAGTATTGGCGACGAACCTTGCGGGAGTCCTCTTTCCGGCGCTCAGCACTCTCAAAAAGGAACCCAAGCGGCAGGCCGCCGCGTTCCTACGGGCCGCCCGATCCCTGGCATTAGCGGGGATCCCAATTTGCATCGCGAGCGCGGTCATGGCCCGGCCGCTGGTTTTCCAATTCTTCGGAACCAAATGGCAATTGGCAGCCGTTGCCATGCCAATATCGGCGGTGGCCGCGGCTTTCACACTGGTTGGCGGTCCCGCCCAAAATTTATTGCAGGCGCAGGGACGATTTCGGAGCCTCCTCTTATGGTACGCGATCTCAACCACCGCCTACCTACCCATCCTTTTCGTAATTGTCCAGCGATTCGGTGCCATCCCAGCCCTGCTTGCATACGCCGCGTACAGCGCCATCAGCGTTCCCTGGCTCATGGCCATCGGCCTGGCGCCAACCGGGCAATGGGCCGTCCGCCTGGCCAGCGTTACCAAGGTTATTGGCCCGCCCGTGTTGATGGCATGCACCGCCCTTGCCCCAGTGGCACTACTGCAATATCTGGTGCCCGAGGTGCGTGGCCATTACATCGTCCAGATCATAACCGCCTTGGCCACGGCACCCGCAATCTACCTCGCCCTGGCATGGAGGTTCTGCCCGAAGGAGGTTGACGAGTTGCTTTCGCATGCGGGGCCGCTCGGACGGCTGCTGCCGCGCCCGGGGCGGCCGCCGAACGCGGAGTGATAAAAACGGCTGGGCAAACGGCGCTTGTGGCCGTCAATAGATCGGGCGAGGCCGCGACCGCTGGGCCAAGGGATCGGATAAATCCAGCCTGGACCACCGGTACGCCAACAGCGCTGGAAAAAAAGCAAAGATGAACACAAATGTCGCGGGCTTCGGCCCCTGCGTGACCAGGTAAAGCGCGCTTAGATAAATAATAACCATAAACGCCTGGTAATTCAGCCGCCGCCCAAAAATCGCCGCGGAATAGCAATAATGCAGCACGTAACCAAGCGCAAACCAGAAAAGTGGAAAAAACCAGCCGTATTGCACAAATATCTGACCAAAGCCCGGCTGCCCGGACCCGGGCGGAACCGGCACGCCCGTGGCTTTGTGGATCGATGAAAGAAAGCTATGGTCCGGCGCCGGCCCATTACCCCATTGCGTCTGCCAATAGCCCTTGTTCGGAAACCATTCGTGCGGCGGAAACACGGTAACAACATCCCAGAGAAAGCCGCCGCCATAGCCCCAGTTGTGCAGCGCCTGCACTGCCTGAACCTCCGCCGCGCCAACAACCGTGTCCGACCCAGCCGTGTAGGAGCGGTGGTGCCCGTTGAACATGCTCTCCACCGCCAGGATCACCGCCCCAACGCGGTTCTGTGCCAGCCCCTCGCTCAGCACCACCCGGCTCCTGGTCAACGTAAGCATGACTAAACCCACCAGCACCGCGATTGCAACCAAAACCGGCTTTAAGGGGCGCGATTGTTTTATCAAATAAGGTACCGCCACCAGCGCGGCCACGGAGGCCGTCTGCCCGCGCGAGCCGTACGAAAAGAACAGAAACACGCTGCGTGCCATGGCCGCACCAAGGCCAACCACCCCAGCCCATAAAAGGCTTGTGTCCAGAATAATCGCCTGCATAATCAAGACAGCCGCCGGAAGGTTCAGCGACATCAGATCGCGGATATAGCCGGTAAGCCGGTAGCGGCCGTGCGAAACGACGAACGCACCCAACGACAAAACTCCCAAAAACATGCCGGCAATCAGCAGTCGCACCGGATCGTATTGCCGCCGGTATTCGGCCAGGGAGCGGGCGGGCACCACGCGCGTAACGGGGTGCCGATATTTCCAAACCGCCCAGCCCGCGTAGAGGGCAAGCAGGGACGCAATAGCAATGTATAGGTAGGTCTTGTACGCGGAAGCGGGCATAAAATCCAGGGCCGGCCCTGGATTAAATAACAACCGCCGGTCCGTACTCACGAAGGCCAATCCGCCAAGAAAGACCATCGGGTTAAATGGATCCGCCCCGCGCTTTAGCAGGTACCAAGCCACCGGGGCGAGCGCGACAACGGCCAGCAGAAGGCAAATTGCAAAAAGGCTCATGTTTCGGAATCCTGCACCGAGCAGCCGGAATTTCCCCTCCCGAGCGGGGGGCACACGACCACACCAAAAAAACATCGGAACCCGACAGCCCGCGCCGCAGCGGCCACGGGGCCGTCCAGCCAAACCCACGCCGCATACGTCTATATTATCGTACCGCGATGGGGCCAGCCGCAAGGATTGTACGCCGAAATTCCCCCTGCCGCCAGAAAGCCGCCGATCACCCCCGGTTGCTATTGCCGCAAACCGTAAATGCCGATAACTTATCTTAACCCGACCGGCGAATCGCTTGCCAACCGGCCAGCAGCCCTTTGTTTATCCGCCCAGCCGACGAAAGAGGACTATGAAAAGATGAAACCGCCGACGTTGAGTGTGGCCTATATGCAGGACGGAGCCAGATTGCATTACGCCCAGCCCATGGGCCTGCACTTGGAAGGCGTTTTGAGCGCCCTTTATACGGATTGGTACAACGACGGGTCCTGGCTGGCAGGCAGCCTTATCCGAACGGTGTCTTTGGCCCGCCCGGACCTCGCGGAGCGCATGCGTCACATGCGCCTTGCTGAGCTCTCCGGGGTGCCCGTGTACGACCACAAAATTCTCGGTATGATGGCCCGGCTGGCTTTCGCCAAACCAACCATGTCGCGCCCAGTCGGGAGGTGGGCGCTCCGCCGAACAGCACGCCCGCGGACCGCCGGCCCGCTGGCTGGCTCACCAAAATTTCCGGACGCGCTAATGGGGCCGATGCACTGCTTCACCCCCGAGACCGTGCGCCACTATCAGCGCCTCGGCATTAAAGTATTATTGGACCAAATTATTTCTCCATTCCGGGAGTTTTTGCGCCAACGCAAAATTCAGGAGGCCCGCTGGCCCGGCTGGGAACCACCGACGAATTCCTCCGCCGAAGCCGCCAGTCTCGACCGCGAGGAGGCCACCTTGGCCGCTGCGGATCACATCGTCGCTGCCGCCGGATACGTGGTGGACACGCTGGCGGAAATGGGCCATGGCCCCAGCCGCGTCTCGCTGTTGCCTTACCCCTTAAGAGCAGAGGATTACACATTCGTGGACCGTTCCGGCCGTGCGGGGCCTATTACCCTAGGTTTCGTCGGCGCAGTGAACCTGCGCAAGGGCATCCCGTGGCTGGTTGAAACTCTCAAGCTGCTCGATCCGCGGGAATTCAAATGCATCGTGGTGGGGCCGCGCGTACTTACGGATTACGGCATGGCCGAGCTGGCCAAAGTCGCCCAAATCGTTGGCCCCGTGCCGCGACGCGAGGTGCAGGACTGGATGAGGAAATTCGACATTCTCTTCTTTCCCTCTACCTGCGAAGGCTGGGGCGCGGTCGTGGCCGAGGCGATGGCGACCGGGCTTCCCGTGGTAACTTCGCCAGCCGGAGGTTCAATCGTGCGCGACGAGGTTGACGGCTTCGTTCGGCCCTATGACCAGCCGGAACAATACGCGCAGGCGATCCAACTGTTGGCGGGCAACCAAGACCTGCGGTTGGCCATGGGGCGATCAGCCCGCAAGCGAATAGAGGAATTTTCCGTCGCGTGGTACGGCAGCGGTCTGAGAAAAATCGTCGAAGGCGTAGTTCACGGCGAAACCTCCGCCGCCACCAATCCGCCGCAGCATGGCCCCGGCAACCGCGGGCCGCTCGCAGCTCCCAGCAGCGCCGGCAACTGACCCATCCGTCCGAGAAAAGCACTACCAGCCCGATTACCCCTTGCCCCGTCCCACCGACCCGGTTAAAATTACCGCCGTTTACGCTGGATGGCCGCGACCGGCCACAAAATTTCCAACAAGGAGGGCCAGCGCCGTGGGTACCACAGTCAGTGGAACTAAAATATCGCCGTTACGGTGCCACCGCCCGTGGCTCGCAATCGCCTGCGCGGCTATCGCCGTGGCTGCAGCCAATTGCGGAGGCTGGGCGCACGCGGTGCCAGCCGAAAATGGCCAGCCGGCAACCAGCAGGCTGCCTGCTCCGGCTGAGGGAGCCCAGCGCACGGCCCTGGCCCGGTTCCGCGCTTATTTCACACAGCATTACGGCCGCGCCACGCCGCGCAACGAAAAGCTGTTTTCCCAATATCTTCTAAAAAAATACGCCAACGCCCACGGCCGCCCAACCGCGAGATACGTGGCGCTGACCCTCGCATGGAAATTTTCCGCCGCCGCCGCCGACATCTACGACGATGTAAAACCGATCCAGTTACTTGGCCGCGATTACCTCGTCAACCCGTGGCGGCTCTACCTTAAAGCATCAGAAAGAATTTTGCAGGGCCTGAACAAGCCTTGGGAAGGCGTGTATGTGCGCGCGCTCGGCCACAACCTGGCAAGCTGGGCCAAGCAGGCCGGCACGGCAGGGGATCTGGAATCCGCGGGCAAAATGCTGGAACTGGCCCAGCGCTGTTTTGAACGCTCGCACGCGCCTCACCAACTCGCCAAGTTGCGCACCGAAATAGCCCGATTTCGCCTGTCCCAAGCCACCGCGCCGCAAGTCGCGGCCGACCGGAAACTTCTCCAAATCCACCGAACCAACCCCGAGGCCCTCCTGCGCATGGCCCTTTACCATTGGCTGGTTTCCGGCAAGCCGAACGCCAGGGCGATCGGCGAGGCCGAAGCCCAAAAAACCGGCTATGCTTCGCTGGCGGGAATTATGAAATTAGCCGCGCAAGATTCGCTGGACGCCCAACAACTGATTCATCTTGGCAATTTATGGTGGAACCTGCCGAAAACCCACAAGCTGCTGGCCTACACGCCGTTGGTGCAGCAGCACGCCATTAAAATTTATCGCCGGGCGATACCTGGCGTCGCTCGTGCGTTTTCGGCCATGATTGGCCGAGGGGATTACCACGCCGCCGTGCTGTTGATCGGCCAGGCCAAAAAAGCCGCCAAACGCACCCGTGACCCTAAAATGCTCTCCATTGCCCGCCAATGGAACCGTATGCTGCGCCAAGCCCGTATGTTGCATCGCCGCTACATAACCGCCATCAAGACGCTGGCAACAAAAGCGGATGATCCGCAAGCCAACCAAACCGTCGGCATATATACCTGCTTCCTTGGGGCAGATTGGCACACCGGTCTGGCTTACCTGAAACTCTCCGGCCTGCCGGGTCTGCGGGCCGCCGCCCGGGCCGATCTGGCCAACCCTGAAACCCCCGCAGCGCAAATCGCCCTTGGCAACACCTGGTGGAGGCTGGCCCGCGGCTACCGCGGAATCATGCGGAAAAATATCGAGCTTCGTGCCGCCCATTGGTACGCTGCCGCTTTCAAGAAACTGCCGGTTGGCCGGTATAAAACCTTGCGCTTCCGCGTGGCCCGGCTGCAAATGGAAAAATAACGGAGCGGCATGCGGTGCCGCAGCCTCTTGGGTCCCGCTTTGTTTTCGGTGGTTCGATACCCTTTTTCACCCGCGCCCCCGCACCAACTCTCGCCCATTGGCCGCCATACGTGCCCCCGCAATCCCCCACAAACCTGCTAGGCTCTGTCTTAAAACCTTTCAAGTTGGGCATATTGGGGGTATAGTGCTGGGCAGCGACAAGGAGGTTGCATATGAAACGACACGAGTTCACGGATGAGCAATGGGCGGTGGTCGAGCCGCTG
>JAJZCR010000114.1 GCA_021851715.1 Planctomycetota bacterium | reverse complement strand
CGAAGAAACCGCTGAAAACCACGGTGCGGATCTCCCCTGAACTTGGCCAAAAATCACTGCCGCTGGCGGTCCCCGCGGAATCATCACGTATCCTGTTTGTGCCATGGCGTTAATTGGACAAAGTGGTACTTAAAACCGGTGCCGTGTTGGATATTGGTCGGCATCAATCGGAAAATAAATATGAAGGCGACATTTGTTCTAATGCCATTGTTAGCGGTGCTATTAATTGCCGGGGATCCGGTTCCCTCGATAGCCGGCCGAATGTCGGACTCCTTCAGGGATATTCGCGGTTGGGGCACCAGCGGGGGACGGGGGCCAATGGGGGCATCGGAACGCCGGCACATAACCAGCCGAAGGCTGGCCAAGATGCCGCCAATACGACATGGGAACACGTGTCAATTTAGGCCGGTTGGCGGTGCAAAAAGGGACGGACGACGGACAAAGGCAAATAGGAGAATTTCGTCATGCAACGCCGGGAGTTTCTAAAAATGGGCGCCACGCTGGCGGCCGTCACGGTTTTGCCGGTGGGTTGCAGCCAAGGGAGCCCTGGGCCAAAGCCATCGACGGTGCCGTTGCTCTCGGAAGTGCCCGACATTGTGGGCGAAACCGCGGTACACGTGGAGTGGACTGAGCTGCTAAAAATTCCCCAGGCGGTGGATGCCAAAGCAGTGCCCGCCGGCACCGGCGGCCGTGAAACGCAACTGGAGGTAAATTACCGGCTCGCACCAAACGCCAACCAGCTTTATTTGCCCGCCGCGCCGGCCTTGGTGGGGGCAAGCCCGCCGGAACGCCTTCGCTTCTGGATCCAGGGCGACGGCACGGGAAATATACTCGAAGCGTCCTATTTTTATGCACCGGCGGCCGCATGGCGGCTCCTGGCCGCAATTCCGCTGAATTTTACCGGATGGCGTCATCTGGAAATCCCTGCCGACAACGCAGTTTACCTGTATTATCCGAGCATCAGCGATGTGGTCCGTCTAACGTTCCGGGCTTCCGGCAAGGCGAATCAACCTGCAGGCGGCACCATTCATTTTCGGCCGTTCGAGTGGGTCGGACCGGCACTGGTTAACCGTCCAATGCCGACACAATATAGCGACCTACCCGCGGAAATATATGACACGTGGGGTGGTCCCGGCGAGGAGCAACTCAGCCGTGCCGCCGCGGTTGGCGTAAACCTGCACCAAGTTCCTGTTGGAGGGATCGGGCCTGGAAGCGCGCAGGCGGACATCGCGTACGCCGCCAAGGCGGTGGAGTGGGTGAAGCGGGCCGATATGCTTTGCTGCCTCTCTCTGGAGATGCCCGATACGGCCCCTGCTTGGCTACGGGACAACCAAAGCTTGCTGTGCCGTGACGAACAGGGAGAAATCTCCAACGGGATACTTTCGCCGTGGAACCCCCATGCTCAAGCGCTTTGGGAGCGGCATATCGTCGCCGCCTTGGGGAAGCTCAAAGACGCGGGAAGGCTCAAATTCGTGGACGCGATCAGATTATGCCCTGGCGACCAGGGTGAAGTTGCGTTTCAGTGGTCAAACGTCTGGGCCTTTGACTCTTGGGCCATATCCGCATACCGCGCCTATCTGAGCCGCTTGTATGGTGGGAAGGTCGCGTCACTAAATGCCGACTGGGGCACTCGGCACGCTTCTTTCGAAAGGATTCTGCCTTCAGCGAGCTGGTTTCCGGATCGGCAGCACTGGGTGTTCCTGGATTTTTACCGATTGGGCATGTTGCGGCAATGCGTGCGAATGGCCGACGCCGTGCGCAAGGTCTTTCGTCCCCAATATTGGTTATGGCTCCTGCATTCACTGCCCTCGTACCCGATGCGTTTTTATGCGGCGCGCTACCCCCTGTTCTACGCGGAAAATCTCCGACGCTTGGGTCTGGCGGACATCGCCCATATCCCGGGCCTGAACTGGCAAACGCCACAGGATATCCACTATGCAGAGAGTTTGGGCATTCGCACGATTTGCGAAATCGACGTTGTGCCCACGATGCCGCGGCTGAAATGGACCTTTTCACAGGCGGAAAAATTCGGTTTCAACGGCGTGTTCATCGGCATTGCGGAGCAACTTTCCGACAACAAAACCTTGACGCCAATAGGACGGTTGTGCCGAAATTTAATTGTGCGCCGGCAGCGCCGGCTGGGACTGTCGTTTCCACCAGGGGCCTGAAAATATCTACGTAATGTAGCTGAAAACGTTCGGCCATATATCTTGAAGGAATCCACCGCATGAGAACTAGCTTATTTCCCCGGCATCGGTTATGTCCGGTATTCGTGATCATTGCTATATTGACCGCGCCGGCGATGAGCTGGGGCGCGGCCAAGGCGGCGGTCGTTGCCGCGCCCAACCACAAGCCGGCGATTTTAGTAACCGGAGACATGCAGGGGGAGCGGTTTTTAATTGAGCCGCGAGTGCAAAACGAACTGGAGCACGATGGCTATCGCGTGGCGAGCCTGAATTTTCGCAACATCACGCTCAGGCGATTGAAATTGTTCAATGTGGTGGTGGTTCTCCACGAGCCCATGCCCAACGGCAATGATCCAAAATCCGCAACGCTGGTAGGTCGGAAGGCTTCTATTCTTCGCCGATACGTTAAAGCTGGCGGTGGTCTTCTGCTGTTTTTCGACGAAATGCACTACAGTTCGACGGAAAAATGGCATTACACCATCAACCGGATACTCAAGGGCCTCAGAGCGCGGGCGGACGTGCAGCCGATACAAGAGACCGATCCGAAAAGAGTCCATCTTTTTCCGCTTCTGCATATTTCCGTGTATCGTACGCGGGTGCTAGCCAAGGGGCCGATCACAGCGGGCATCAAACAATTTTGGTGGCCAAGTCTGAGCGGCACCATGTCACGGCTTAGCTCTCAATGGCAGGTGTTGGTTCGCGGGAGCAAGACTGCTCAGACCTCTATCACATACAGAGCCGAGCCTCCACTGTTGGCAGTGCGTTCCTATGGCAAGGGGAGGGTGGCCTTGTTTATGGGGAACTCCTCTTTTTACATCAACGACGGTTATAGCCGGGCTTACCATCAAGGCTTTTGCTTGAGGCATGGTGGATATCGGCTTTTCAGCAATCTTTTCAACTGGTTGGGAAAGCCGTCACTTGCCAACTCGGCCTTCGGAGGCTACACGCCTGGCGTTCTGCCGATAGCCAGGGTTCCATCGATGATCCAACCCTATCATGGACTGAATGGTTTGACCGCGTGGCCGGGTGTTTTTGGGGTTTACACCAAGCTCAGTGGCGGGCTGTACAGCGTGGCGGATTTCGCGGCGACGGCCCGTAAGCTGGGCCTGAAGTTTCTGGTGTTCACCGACCGCATTCGCACGGCCCGCCAATGGAACCGCCTGAAAGCTGAATGCAAAGCGGTCAGCGGCAAAGACTTTATCGCGATTCCCGGCGTGCAGTTCACCGCCGGTGGAAAGCAATGGAACGGCAAAAATATTGAAGGCGGCCCAGGGGATGGGGGCTTTGCCGCCAACATGACGCTGTGGCCGCCGCCGTGGGGGATGCATAGCCAAAAACTGTTTATTGGGTCACTGCTGAACACTGGCGTCAACCACCCGGGTATTTTTGTGATGGCTCACCCCAACCTCAACGGCACGCCGCCGGTAGACATCGGAGGGTTTAACTCCATGGAGATCGCAAGTTACCGCGGCCTTACACCATTTTCCGAGGCGTTCAACTGGTATCAACGGATGCAACAGATTCCCGGGGCCAGCCTTACGCCCATTGTCTCTGATCGAATATGGTCGCCGGAGGAATTAAAAACCGTAGCCCACCACGGTTTCAAGCTCTACCTCTATTCCAAGAGCATTGTATCGCTGCGCATGTGGGGAAGCAACGTGGTACCGGGGGCCACCGCGCAAGGTCCGCCGGGTTTCACTAGCAACGGCCCGGTTATCAACACGTTTCGAGCGAACCATTTCTACGCGGATCCGTGGGAGCATTACGTGCTTTGGAGCCCCGGTGAGGTGGTGCGGATACATCTTAGTGTCAAGGCTAAATCACCCTTAACGGAGATAAAGTTATTTTCGGGGAGGAAAATTATTCGATGCTTTCGGTTTCAAAACCGGAAAAAGTTTAAGACCGTCATCAGTTACCCGATGAGTCAGGATGGACCTTTCTATGTGGAGGTGAGGGACGCCCTGGGCCACATTGCATTTTCTTACGCGTTGCCCACACGAAATCTAATCTATTGGAATCATTTGGGCAGCGATCGCATGAATGATTATCACACCGCGATTGAGCTGGACCCGTACGGAACGATTATGTACCATGGTCTGCGTTACGGTTTTGGTGGGTTGATTTCCTTTGGCTATGGGTGGGGATCTTACTGTCATTTCTATGACCCAGTTCCGAGTTATCGTTATGCCCCCCAAGGCTATGAAACTGGCGCAATCAATGCCGGGGTTGCCAATGTGGATATGTATCCGGTGGTCAGCGCTACCAACACCAGGGAGCTTTGGAATCCTGTTCTGGAGCGGGGAATGCCGCTTTCTACCCACGACGTGGCGATTGTCAGCGAGAAAGACAGAAAGGTTTGGCGGGCCGGGCGAGTTGTGGAGAGCCGCTTTCTAACCGCAGGGAATCACGCCACGATTTTTCGCTACACGTACCTTCCCTACGGCATGATTGTTATGCAGGCACATATTCAAGCCCGCATTATGAACAATATCGTCCTGAAAACGGATTCGCCGCTAAGCGTGCGCATGCTAAGGGTGCCTTTCATGGCGAGACACAAGATCGACAAGATCAGCTACATGGCGACCAGCGGGCATATTATCACGGTCCCCTATAATCCAGCCGGCACCAGTCTGGATCTGGCCAAAGGAGGTTTTGTGGAGCTTTGGCCGGAGCCTTACAGCATGTCAGTGGCCGTTTTCGCCCTGCATGGCGGCACGGCCGTTTATATCTCGGGCCAGACGCCTTGTATTGAGATTGGGTACCACTTGAACGGGGCGACGCTTGCCAAAGGCAACAGATTTTTTGGCAAATATCTGATTTGCGAAAATGGTGGTGGTGCCTATACGCCGAAGGAATGGGAAGTGCTCGGGGAAGAGTGGAATCTGTGGCACAACTCGATTTATCAGGTTCCGTGGGTAGGTCTTGGCCATTATCTCAAAACTGACTACATTACGGCGTTCCAAGCGGAAAAGGGCGGGGTGCTAGCCCGCATTCCTAAGCCCGCAATATTGCCCAACGACATACTTCCGTTGACAGTCATGGGAATAAATTCCAACTGGACCGCCGGGGCGTATCAGGCGGGCCGGTTCTATCCCGGTGGAACATACCGAGGAAAATTGTACTTGGGCCTGAGTTCAAAATGGCTCGACAAGCCAGTGTTCCTGGGTAATCCGCTGATTGCCAGCCAGCCGGATCTTATCATCAACGTGTTGAAGCTCAAAGGGACGGCACTGACCTATGTGGTCGAAAACCCAACTGGATTGGCAATGACGGCAGTTATCAAGCCATCGCCGGCGTTGGGAATAAAAGGCTTTGAACAAAGGATCAAGGTACAGCCCGGGCAAACGCGGAGTTTCCGGCAGACGATTGAATTTTTGAAACGTAGGTCTGGGCGATAAGGAAGTGGTTGGGTAAAATCGTAACCATTTACGGGCCAGTAGGGAGGAAATGGGGATGCGGTTTTTAAGGGAAGCGGCAACGATTACTAAAGCCGGTAGTTACGTGTTAGGTCCATCACAGGGCACACATGGTTATGAAAAAGACACGAGAAGGTACCTGTTCCGCCGAGGTTCTTCCAACCGTTGTGGTGATTTATTGTCCATTATGGCATTCATACGACCTCCAGAGCGCCTGGAAGGGCGAAGGCTGGTGCGAGTGGGAATTGCTCAAGTCAGCGCCGGCGCGTTTCCACGGCCATCACCAGCCACTCCAGCCGACCTGGGGTTATTTCGACGAATCCGATCCGAGGTGGGCGGCGAAGGAAATAGATCTTGCCGCCGACCACGGTATAGGCGTGTTCCTGTTTGACTGGTATTGGTACAGCGGTGTCAAAATCATGGAAGCAGCGCTGGAGCGAGGCTTCCTCGAGGCGCGCAATCGAATGCGGCTGCGGTTTGCCCTGATGTGGGCAAACCATGACTGGGCGGATATCTTCCCCGCGCCCTACGGCAAGCCGTGGCATTGCCTGTTGCCGTCGCGTCATTCCGCACGCGACCTCAATCGCCTGATGGATTATTGCGCCGAGCATTATTTTTGCCAGCCGAACTATTGGCGGCTGGATGGTAAACTTTTCTTCAGCGTGTTTCTGCCGATGCGATTGGTGGAACAACTCGGCGGGCCTGCCAAGACGAAGCGCTCGCTGCAGGCGATTGACCGCCGATTGCGCGCCGCGAGGTTGCCGCCGATTCATTGGAACGCCATGACGGGCAGCGCAAAGGAATTACCGGTGCTCAAGCAGGCTGGGTTTGGTACCACCACCACATACAATCTCACCGGCAGCGGTAAGGTCGGGCCGAAAGATGGGCCGATTGAACAATACACCGACTTCATGGACGCACACCGACGCCACTGGTCAGCCATGGGTTCGACGACGTTGCCGCACCTGCCGGTGGTTACGATGGGCTGGGATGTGTCGCCCCGTTGTCAGCGCGATGTGCCTTGGCCGCCGGCCGCGCCGAAAGGCGCGAAGGATCGCCCCTACCCCTACATGCACGTGGTGGTGGGGAATACGCCGGAGCGATTCGAGCAACTCTGCCGCGAGGCTCGTCGGCACGTCAATCCCGATTGCCATCGGGACACCGGCCCGAAAGTTGTCGTGGTCAACGCCTGGAATGAGTGGACGGAAGGCTGCTATCTGTTGCCCGAGAAAAAATATGGGGACGCATACCTGAGGGCTTTACGGCGCGCGTTCTCCACCGCCCCGGCCGTCCGGCGATAGGCATCACGCCGGGCGCGAGCGGCGACGAACAAAAAAGGAACCCAAGAAGATGGCACCAGTCAAAATAACTGAGACGTCGGGGTTGGAAACCGCCCCTACTTCGACGCGTTTTTTTCGTGATCCCCGGGTGCCGAATCTCTCAGGGCCTCGCTCACGGGCTTGTTGTGCGGGTTGGACGCAGCGAGAAAATTGGCGATCTGCTCTATGTGTAACCAGGCACCAAGGCCCCGGTTTTCAGGGTGCATCCGGGAACCTCGGCGAAGTTCCGACCGAAAGGCCCGGATACCTTCTGCTTTCAGTTTTTGTGCAACGGTATTCGACCGTGGTTTCCAGCTTGATTTCATGCCGAAAGGATCAGCCTTTATGAGCGAGATAACACCGATCACCGCGGTCGCCGTTGTCCCTGCGGAGGAGAACCGCGGGGATATTCCCCTCTCCGGACACGCTGATGGGATTACTGTCGGCGTAAGACGAATCTATTCCGTGGGCACGTTGCGGTACACTGTTGCCGGTCTGGTCATGGTGTCTACTTGGCTGCTATGGGGAGATTTCTGCAGCACGGTCTATGGCATCCTTTTCGGCAACTTTCTGCCGTTGTATTTGCACGGCCTCAAGGCGTCCAACGGTTTGATTGCTTTCCTTTGCAGCAGTGTTGGTGGCGCGACCAATATCCTGTTATTACCCAATATCAGCATGTGGAGCGACCGGCACCGCAGCCGGTGGGGCCGCAGGGTGCCGTTTCTTTTCTGGACCGCACCGCTGATCGCCCTAGATCTGATCGGTATGGGGTATTCCTCGCAGATCGGTGCCTGGCTGCACGGTGTGGTGGTGCCATTACATGTTTTTTCCCAGACTCAGGTCGCCCTTGCCGTCATGTCGCTGCTGGTGGTGATCGCGGCGGCGCTGCAGATGGTTCTCTATAATGTCTATCAGTTTTTGTTGCGCGATGTGGTGCCGCAGGAAGTAATGCCCTGGTTTTTGACCTTGTTCCGTGTGGTTGGTGTGGTGGCTGGCTTCTTGTTTCAATGGTTTTTCTTTCGTTATATTGTGAAGCACCCCCAGATACTCTGCGCCGGTGTGGGATTGTTGTTTCTGAGTTCTTTTTTGCTGATATGTTGGCGGGTGCGGGAGGGAGATTATCCGCCGCCGCCGCCCCACCCCGTTGGCGGCGCCGCCGCGCGCGTGCTGACTTCCTACCGGCGGTATTTCCGAGATTGCATGTCCGTCGGAATATACCGCAATTATGTGTTCGTGTTCATTTTGGTTCTTGCCGGTAACGCGGCGGCTGGTACCTTCAGCACTCTTTTTGGAATCAAAACGTTGGGAATTAGCGCGGGCGAATACGGCAGGATACTGGCTTTGAGCACGCTGGTCAGCGGGGCGGTTTACGTGCTGATGGGTTATGTTTGCAAGCATTGGCACGCGGTGGGTGCGAGCATGGCATCGCTGGCACTGCTGGCGGCCGGCCAGGCGGCGGTGTTTTTTCTGGTGTGGAATCAGAGCGGCTGGCTCATGTGGTCTTTAGCGATGGCGATTCCAACCGTCGGCTGGGGCCTAGCCTCCTTTGTGCTGACGATGATGCTGTTTCCGGCGGAGAATTTTGGCCAGTTATCGTCAAGTCTAAACGCCATTGGTTACGGCAGCCTGTTGGTGACCGGAGTGCTCATCGGTCGCTTTATGGACTTTTTTGGCGGCAATTATCGGATGGCCTTCGTGATTTCCCTAGTCTGTTATACCGCCGCGCTCGTACCGATGTATGCGGTTTACCGCGGATGGAAACGTCATGGCGGGCCCGAACACTACGTGCCGCCGTTGCCGCAACCGTACCACGGATGATCGGGCACGGCGATTCGATGCCGAGGTGAATTAAAAACTCCTCTCGCCCACCATTTCGTGGGGAAGCCGACGGCCAATAAGCGGGAGGGCGGGGAAAACCGGCTACTGGTGCCCCGATTCCTCCAATAGCTAAGAAAAAGTGTAACCGTTCACGGGGCAAAAACCACAAAAATAAAGGGAAATAAGCAAATGTTAGAGGCCGTCCGAGCAAAAAACTCGCCAAAATCGGGCGTATATGGCTGAGAAGCCTCATTTTTTGGCTAATTTCGCCACTTTTGCCCGTGAACGGTTACAAAAAAGCAAATTAATTGACAGGAAAACAGCCCTGACGAACCGTCCTCGGGATTTTTGGGCGAGCCGGCGGCACCTCGGCCGAGATCGCGCCGACGGAATCGGGATGTGGCCGGTAACGTCACTGGAGATTGCGATTTAGCCTGACTTCCCCCCGTGATGAGCAAAAGTCCTTGATTTACCGGCCTGCGGCGTAATGCACTTGCTACATTCAACCCGGTGCCCAGGCCGGCGGCTGGGTAAACAGTGGCAGCAGCCCCAGTTGACCGAGGATGGCGTTGAGGTCTTTGGGCACGCGGGTAACCTTGGTTTTCAAGGTT
>JAJZCR010000113.1 GCA_021851715.1 Planctomycetota bacterium | reverse complement strand
CGGTTGGACCAATACTCAGTTCACCGCGGCATGGCCAAGGTATTTCACCGCACGGACTATCGCCAAAGCAACCCCGTTCGTCAGAGCATTGTGGTGCGATGGCAGAAAGGCTTGCCGAAACGCCGTGACGAATGTTGGTATTTGATGACGGACTTACAGGCAGGTCCCATACGGGTCAGCACCTGGTATGGCCGGCGCATGGGTATTGAAGAATGCTTTCGTGACCAGAAGAACAAATTCAACGGTTGGAGCCTGCGGCACACGCGTATCACCCGCCCGGAGCGATTGGACCGTTTGCTGCTGATTTTAGCGTTGGCCTATATCCTCCTATGTGGTCTGGGGCTGTTGGCTCTGCGCTACTGTCGCTCCAGCGACTGGACGGCATCCTCCAAGAATGACTGCAGTATTTTCACCATCGGACGCATCATGCTCGAACGACTCACCTACAAGGCTCAGCAAGCCTTTCACGCCTTGGTGGACGCCGCGTTTGACGCTTCGCCAAGGTTTATTGCTCTTACAGCGGAGAACGCTTCATGAAAGTGGGTATGATTCAGTATGATTCTCAAGTCCTCCCGATGGACGGGAATCCTGTTGGCTGTTTAAAAAACTTCCCATATCCGGACACCACCTCTCAAACGGTAACTTTGTTGGTGGGTCTGGTGGCGTTACAATGTCGCCGCCGGATGGCTGTGGTGCCAGTGTCGGCGGGCGATACTGGTCGCCGGGGAATGGATCCCCAAAAGCTTGCTTGTCCTCCGGAGTATCAATGCCCCATCCTAAAAGAAAAATCCTGGTCACCTCCGCGTTGCCGTACGCCAATGGAGCTATCCACATCGGCCACCTGGTCGAATACATTCAGACCGATATCTGGGTGCGCTATCAACGGCTTTGCGGCCATGAGGTTGTCTATGTCTGCGGCGACGATGCCCACGGCACTCCCATTATGCTAAGAGCACGCAAAGAGGGGCTTTCGCCGGAAGATTTTATTGGTCGCATGAACAGCGAACATCAGCGAGATTTTGCCCGTTTTGACATCGCCTTTGACAGCTACTACAGCACCCATTCACCGGAAAACCAGACGCTTTGTCTGCGTATCTACGAAACCCTTCGGGCGCAAGGGCACATCGTAACTCGCGATGTGGAACAGTTTTTCGATCCAACAGAACAGATTTTTCTGCCCGATCGTTTCATTCGCGGCACCTGCCCCAACTGCAAGGCACCGGATCAATACGGTGATTCCTGCGAGATCTGCGGTAAACACTATCAGCCCATTGATCTGATCAAGCCGCGCAGCGCTGTCAGCGGTGCCACACCAATACGCAAGACCAGCCGGCACTTTTTTCTGCGGCTGGAACATTTTCGCCGGCAACTCCAGGATCTGCTCCAAAGTCGGTTTGTGGATGAATCGGTGGCCAATAAGTTGCGGGAATGGTTTGCCACCGAATTAAAAGACTGGGATATTTCGCGGGATGCTCCGTTTTTTGGATTTGCCATTCCCCAGGAAACGGACAAATACTTTTACAACTGGCTGGACGCTCCGATCGGTTATCTGGCTTCGCTGGCCCATTACTTGAAGGCTCCCGCGGAGGAGGCTATCGAATTCTGGCAGAATGAGAATGTCGAAATTCACCATTTTATCGGCAAGGATATCGTTTATTTCCATGCCCTGTTTTGGCCGGCCATGCTCTTGGGTGCAGGATTGCGTCCCCCCACCAGATTGTCCGTCCATGGACATCTCACCGTGAATGCGGAGAAAATGTCCAAAAGTCGGGGCACGTTCATCAGCGCCGTCCAATACGCCCGTTATCTAGATCCGCAATGGCTGCGGTACTATTTCGCCACGCGGCTCAGTGCCGCACCCTCCGATCTGGATTTGAGTTTTGAAGATTTTACCGCACGCGTCAACAGCGAACTGGTGGGCAAACTGGCCAATCTCATCAGCCGGTCCGCCCCCATGCTCAACCGTCTGCTGAATGGAGAAACGGGCGTGCCCGTGGAGGATGCGCTGCCGCTGTTGGAGCAGATCCGGCAGGCCAAGCCCGAAATTGCCCAGGCTTTTGAAGACCGCAACTTTGCCGCGGCCACTCGCCAGATTTGCTCTCTGGCCGATAAGGCCAATAAATTCGTCGAAGACAACGCCCCGTGGGTGCTGGTAAAGACCGATGCTCAGGCTGCCCGGGGAGTATTGACCGCCGCTTTGGAAGCCGGTCGAATCTTAACCATTTATCTCAAGGCCATTGTTCCACAATTTGCCCGGAGCGTGGAACAATGTCTGAACATTGAGCCGCTGGAATGGCGGCACATTGAAGATTCCATGACTGCCCACAAGATTAACGCCTTTGCACATCTGGTGAGCCGCGTGGATGATAAAGCTGTGCAATCACTGATCCAGGAGAATATGATGCCCGACCCTTCCACCGCCAACCCGTCATCCCCGATACCGTCGGCGACAGCAGCCGCGGCAAGCGCGTCCCCTGCCCCTTCAGCGGCGGCTTCCGGTACGTTTGAGCCGCTGGCCCCCATCTGCACCATCGAACAATTCGCCGCCGTGGACCTGCGCGTGGCCCGTGTGATTTCGGCGGAAGATCTGCCGGGCAGCGACAAGCTTCTGAAACTGCAACTCGATGCCGGCGAGATCGGACGCCGCGTTGTCCTGGCCGGCATCAAAAAAGCCGTTGTGCCGGACCAGCTTCCCGGACGATTGGTGATATTTTGTGCCAATCTGGCACCGCGCAAAATGAAACTCGGTACCAGCGAAGGCATGGTGCTTGCCAGCGGGCCTGGAGGCGCGGAAGTTTTCCTGCTTTCTGTGGATTCCCGGGCCACGCCCGGCCAGCGGGTCCACTAAACCGCGCGACCGGTGTAACCGCCAAAGCCGTTGTCTTCACGATGGTTACTGCCCAGGAGTGTTCTACCGTGCCGGTTAAATGCCTTGTCATGGGTCTGCAAAGTGTCGAAAAAAGCTGGCTTAAAGCCCTGGCTCAAGCCCAGCGCGACGGCATCATTGAAATTATCGGGGCGCATCATGTGGACGTGGAACATGCCCGCGAACTCGGCTTGGCGCTGGATGTGCCATTTTTCGATGACGAACGCCGTATGTTGCTGGGAATTTCTCCGCAGATGCTGGTGCTGGATCGCCCCGCCAATACCCGCCTGGATTTTCTGGAGGCCAGTCTCCGGCAAGGCATCGGGATTTTGAGCCTGGGTCCGCCCGTTGCCAATATTGAGGAGGCCCGGCGACTGGCTAAAATCCTCGAACCCACCACCCATCTGTTGCACGTAGTGCCATGCTTTTGCGATTCCTGGACGTTTGGCCAGTGCATTCAATCGGAAGACTACTTTCGCGCCATTTCCTTCCTGGAAGCCCACTGGTACGCCCCCAACCATGCCGCGGCGCGAGCCGGGCGTGTACCCGAGAATGCCTTGATGGTCCGATCGCTTTCCGTGCTGGCATGGGATGTCCTGCGAACCATCCTGGAACTGGCCGGGATGCCGGAGTCCATTTACGCCGCCATTGACGGCAGCACCGGAGCCAAAGATCACTTTCTCGACGCCACCGGTGCCGCTGCCGTTACCATGCGGTTCGCCGACGGAGGTGTGGCCAGCCTGGCGATTGGTGATCGCGCGACGGCCGCGGAACGGAATATTTTGCTTTACAGCCGCGCCGGCAGGGTGCGCATGTTGGATGGCCAATACCAATTTGCCGATATTCACGGTGCGCCAGTGGATGCCGATTCCATTCCTCCACCCTCCGCGGAGCAACTTGCCCGCCAGGCCATTGAAGATTTTGTCCGCCATTTAAACGCTAGTGACTCGCCCTATCGCGGACGACGCCATCGCCTGCTGGAAACCGCCGCCATGATGGTGGCCTTGTTTGTTTCCAACCGCACCGGCCAGGCCGAATCTCCCCGGGCCATGATCAACATCCACCGCTGAACGCGGCCCCGTCCATTAGCCGGTCCACCACCCGTCTGCCATCATCAGGCACTGCCGCCCACGCCATCAAGGGGGGCTGTCTTCACCTCGGGGTGGCGGCATGTATCACCGGCCTGGCTTCGCCCGCCTCCACCATGCGGGCCAGCAGACGGCGCTTCAAATCATGGCTTACATCTGCATGAGTCTTGGCTCCGACCAGGTTGTTAAGCTCCGCCGGGTCCGCTTCTAGATCGTATAAATACTGTTCCACGTATTCATCAGAAGAGCGGGAGTCATTCCAACTGTTTTTATCGGGTGCCGTGACGCCGTATTTCCAGCGATGCGTGCGAATGGCCCGTCCCACCTGGCTTTCACTGATCTGCACGAAGACTTCCTGCGGCCACGCGGATGATCGGCCGCCCAACAGCGGCAAAATGGACCGCCCCTGCATGGCCGGAGGAATCGCAATGCCCGCGGCATCCAGCAAGGTCGGCGGAAGATCAATGAGGCTGATGAGTTGCCGCAGTTGACCGCCACCCGTGAATGGACCGCCGTAAAACGCAGTCGGCACACGGATCGAACTTTCATGACAACTGCGTTTGTATTCAGCGTTTCGGGTTTTAAAATGGCAGCCATGGTCGGACGTAAAGAGGATGATGGTGTTGTCCGCAAGAGCCAGGCTCTTGAGGGTATCGCGAAGGCGTCCCAAAGCTTCGTCCAGTCGCTTCACCATGCCCCAATACCCGCCTAAATGACGGGCCGAGCTTCCCCCAAGCTCCTCCAGATCCGCCGGCATCCAGCGTCCCTGATACCGCTGGCTGTAACCATCGGGTGCCGGGTAATTATCGAATTCGTTCTGGTGATGCGGTTCCAGAAACGATAAAAATAAGAAAAACGGATCCTGTTGATGGGTCTCCACAAAGCGAATGGCAGCATCGGTCAGGCCATCCACGCGGTACCCCGGCAGGCGCACCCGCTTGCCTTTGCCATCAAAGACTTCGCAGCGGTATGAATCGGATGAAAATTCCAGCAAATTCGCCGCCAGCCAATGTTGGTAGCCGCCCCGCTGCTCCACCGGCACGGGATCCTGATCGGCCAGATGCCACTTGCCTATGTAACCTGTGGAATAACCGGCCTTACTGAAATAATGGCCCAGCATTTTTTGTCCCGGCCGGGGAACTACACCATTGCGGTAACAGCCCGTGGTGGTGGCATATAAACCGGTTTGCAGACAACTGCGCGCTGGTCCGCATACCGGCTGACAGGTAAAGGAGTTGGCCACATGGGTTCCGCCGGCCGCCATGGAGTCAAAATTCGGCGTTAACCCCAGTGGATTGCCATGCACCCCGGTGCTATCCCACCGCTGCTGATCGGTAAAAAATACTATAACATTCTGGCGCTTCACATTTTTCATCGCAAAACCCTTCTTCAAGATCACCCATGGGCCGTTCTATCAGCCACTCAATCAAGCTGCCGGCTTACAGCGCCGCCACCGGCTTCACCGGTTGGTACTCCGCCAGACTGCGGTCCGACTATGCTACGCGGCGCGATGTGCCGCCGCAACATCCGCCATCCGCCATCCGCACCCCACTGGTAAAACGCCAGCGTTACCACCGGCATCCATTCCACCAGAAACACCCACTCGGACATACGCCATTGTCCCGTGGCATGGTAAATCATCCACACCTGGTAACTAAGCAGCACCGTCCATGAAAATACCCACGTACTGGAGTTCCATGCCAGCGGCAGCAACGCCAGCGGCCAAAGCACGTACCACGGATAAACCTGCGGCATCAAGATCAGATACAGCATCAACGTATGGCCCATCACCCTGGGGGCTGCCCAGCGCCCACGCCAGGCTGCGGTCAGGATGGCCGCCAGGCCGCCCCACCATAATACCGCCAGGATTGGCCGTATCGGACCGGTGTTGCCCTGGAAGGCCAGCCAGCGCAGCAAATGAAAGATCAAGCCGTTGAATTCCCAGTTTTGGGCATAAAGCTGCATCGTGCGGTAAAGGTCCGGCAGGCCGGTGATAAACGGCAGCAAACACACCGCCGTCACCAGAATATAAATCACCGCGGGACGCGCCAGACGCTGTAGCCCCGCCCGCCAATTGGCCGGACGAGCTTCCTGGAAAAACCAGAGCACGAACACAGGCACGGCAATAATCGCGTAAACCTTGACCATCAGCGCCAGCGCTAAACATGCCGCCGCCGGCCCCCAGCGTTTTTTATATCCCGCCCAGAACGCCCCCATGAAAAAAAACACCCCGGGTGATTCCAGATGTCCATTGC
This sequence comes from Planctomycetota bacterium, assembly GCA_021851715.1. Lineage (GTDB taxonomy): Bacteria > Planctomycetota > Phycisphaerae > WQYP01 > WQYP01 > JABEVA01. The sequence continues at coordinate 3,378 of JAJZCR010000113.1, read as the reverse complement.
CGGCGATCTCAATGAGCGGCAGCGGATTCCAGGCATATAAAACTGCCCACCACAGGCTGCGTTTCATCTGTCCCAGAATCAGCAGCAGCAGGATCACCACGCCTATATCCGCCAATACGTGCATACCCCGGTACGGCCAGAATCGCGGGTTGCCTCCAAGCCGGTAAAACAAGGCATACCACCGCCGGGTGTTGCGCGGTGGCGGTTTGGCGGCGGGATCAAACCGCCCCGCCGCTACAAAATGATTCTCTGTCCATGCCGCTCCTCCGAACATCATTTCCGACGCCGGCCCATAAATCGTGGGCACCTCAGCATTGTTGCTCATGCGGTCCATTAAGTCATACGGATATGGCGCCTCCCGGGCATAGGAAAGATTCCAGTTGGCCGGATGCCGCACGACCCTGTCGGTGGGCAAATAACGATAAGGATTCATGCCATGCAGCACCACGTGCCCGTCACGCCGATAACGGAAAAAATCATCCGATAGCGTCGGCACCCACCAGATCATCATGGCCACACGCAGCCCCACCGCCACGGTTAAAATAATTGCCACCGTCAGCCACGGAGGCAGCTTGATGGCCCACGGTGGAGTGGTATGAAGCAGCCAGGCGATGGCCGACAAAAACAGCATCACCACCGCAGCCGTCAGCCACAACCGGGGCAAAATGGTCTTTTGGTCGACATGAATTCCGATCCCTATCAGCCATACCCATGCCGCCAGCGTACCAGCCAATACGCTACCCCATGCCAGCAACCTCAGTTGCCGAGCCGAAAATTTTGAAGGTTTAACTGGCTGTGTTGATTCAACCATCAGTACCCCGGGGCTGGATGGCGATGTCCCCGGCCTGGAACCATGATAAGGCCGCAGGGGTTTTCGGAGATGAAACGGCCGGTAAAATGCCTAAGCTGCCATCAGGACGAGGCTTTGGGGGTCAGGATCATGATCATGCGGTTGCCTTCCAGCCGCGGCTCGCGCTCGGTTTTACACATGTTGCCCAGGTCGGTTCTAAACCGATCCAGAATCTGCCGGCCCAGGTCTACGTGTGCCATCTCACGGCCGCGAAACATCATGTTAAATTGCACCTTGTGCCCGTCTTCCAGAAACTTGCGAGCCTTGTTCATGGTGGTGTTCTGATCGTGAACGTCGATTTTCACACTGCGAATGCGCAATTCCTTGAGCTGGGTCACATGCGAACCGGCGTGTGATTTCTGTTCCTTTTTGCGCTGCTTATACTTCCACTTGCCATAATCCATCACCCGGCACACCGGTGGCTTCTCCATCGGAGACACTTCCACCAAATCCATTCCGGCTTCACGGGCTGCGCGCATCGCTTCAACGATAGGAACCACGCCGATTTGCGTGTTATGCTGATCGATTAAACGGACCGGTGAAATACGAATCTGCTCGTTGCAACGCAACCCATGCTGACTAATGGCATCTGCTCCGAAAAAACCTTGTACTCGCCAACCACAAACGGCCAAAGCCGACGGAAGCGAACCGTACGTTGGTTATTGATACCCCAAAGCCCGCATCGCGTCAAATTGACCACTACCGCCAAACCATAGTCAACCGTAGCCGCCAACCGCAGAAAAACCGGCACACCTGATGCCCCCCAGGTCGCACAAAGCTTCCACCGACTGTTTCCATTGCGTTGTGGCCCCCGGATGCCGCAATGCCACGCGAACCTACGTAACCACCCGAGTAACCCATTAAATCTATTGGTAATTTGGGCAATTCCGCGGTACCCGGCGCGGTGCAACCAAAACCCCTGCGAACAAAATTAATGCTGGTGTTCTCGGGTGCGGCCATGGCGACCGCCCAAGCAGCAGAACGCCATTCATTTTACCACCGGGCCGAACAGGATTGTGGCTGCCCAGAATTTCAGTGGGCAACAAAACCAGCGGTGCGGCCTCCATGGAGCTCGGCGCCGTCCAATCCCGGGTCTCCAGAACCCCCGGCGTCGTCCGTTGCGATAACACCGCCCACGAGCCGATGAAAACCGGCAAGGACGCGCACAACGCCAACTTGCCTGAGAAGGCGCGCCGCGCCCAAAAGCCGGCTGTTCCGCAACCCGTCATCGCGAACAAGATTGACAGCACCATCCACGTCGGGAAACGTGCGCCGTGCGATCTCCCGGGATAATAAGTCAGCAGCAGCAGCACGCCCGCTTGGCTGATCCCAAGCAGCACGAGGGCCCAGCGACCCACGGTGCGTGCTATGGAGAGCGACGTCGCGGCCAGATAGCCAGGTTTGTTTCGCATACCAACGCCTCACCAAACCGGGCGGCCGCCGCAATTCATCACCCACAGGACCCACAGCGCCTCCCAAAGTGACAAGGCCGAGGCGAGCAGGATCGCCCAGACCCATTGCCTAAACTGAATCGGTTCCATAAGCCGTCTCCTCTATTACGGGTAGGTTGATGGCCCCTCATGGACCACGGAAAGGCTCCCGTTATTGTCATAAATCCGGAATTTCTCGTAGACGCTTCCGAGGTAGGTCTTCACAGTGTAAGTCGGCCCCGGTATCGGAATGGGGCCGAGATAACCGTGGAGTGAAATCGTCTTAAAGTTCCACGCGCTCACTTTCACCAAAACCAGCACTATCTTTAGGCACTTGTCGGTGGATTGCAACGGAAACGTGGCGGGAGAATAGGTCAGCTCGTACCCTCCGACAAAGCCGATGTGATCGAGGTTGAGCGGGGCCGCGCAGCGGCCCAAACGGACCGGACCTTCAACCCCGCGAAATCCCGTTGCGGCCGCGGGCCGCATGTGCGCCGCAGCGCCGGGATTGATCGCGTTCGGCGACAAGCCGAAGCCACTGGTCGCATCGACCGCGCAAAATCCCGTTGCGGCCGCAGGCCGCATGTGCGCCGCAGCGCCGGGATTGATCGCGTTCGGCGACGAGCCGAAGCTACCGGTGCCGGAACCAGAGTTACCGGGAAGCGTTTCGGCGAGCGAACCCAGGCCACCCGCCGAACCGCTGCTGATGTTTCCATAACCTCCGCTGGTCGGGCCAAGCCCGGTGCTAAAATCATTGATGGCGGTGTTGATGGCCGAATTGCCGGTGCCGGTGCTACTGCCACCCTCATACAGCCCGGTCGGGTCGGTGGCACACGTGGGTTGGTTATCCACGTAGCGGTAGAGGTTCGAATCGCCAGCCGCGAAGCCGCTCGGGTCCTCACTGATGAATCTTCCCCGGGCGGGGGAATAATACCGGGCATTGGTACTGCCGTGGTGTTCGGCAGGCAAGATGCCCATGAGCGTTAACTTAAGATTTGCCGCTTGCGTTTCCTTTTTGTATCAGCCAATGCCTTTGTGATGGCGGACCAGCGGCGAAATGTCTCGCGGAGTCCCATCGCAGGCAGAATGGCGTGGCAC
>JAJZCR010000112.1 GCA_021851715.1 Planctomycetota bacterium | reverse complement strand
GCCCCGGCATACAGATCAATTGAACCATTGGTCCAATCCACCGTGCCATCATTGGTCAACGTCGCCCCGGAAAGGTTCGCATTGCCCGAAATCGTCAGCGTCGCCCCGCTGGCGACGTCCAACGGCAGTCCCGAGATCGTTCCGCCGCTCCAACTCGCTGAACCGGTCAACGTCAATGAACCTGTTCCGCTAACGGTTCCACCCGTAAAGATGAGGCTGCCCACGCTCAACTCCGCGTTTACCGCCACATCACCACCGGAAACCTCGAACTGGCCACCGTTGGCCTCCTCCAATAGCGAACCCGCATTGAGTGCCGCGTTCCCGCCTGTGAAATTGATGATTCCGCCGTTGGCATCAATTGGAGCGTAACTATCAAGGTTGGAACTGATGGAAAATTGGTTGTAAGAGGCACTACCACCATTGCTGCCCGCCGTAAGCTGGCCATAGAGGGCTAGCGTACCGGACCCACCAACCGAGGCATCGCCACCCGCTGAAACAATTGGCCCATAGTCGACGAGTTCGCCGCCCAAGGTGATGCTCGGAGAACTGACAGGACCGTAGGGACCGCTGTAGCTTGCACTTCCCATGGTGATCTGCACACCGCTGCCCACCGTGACGACGCTATCGCTCGCACCAATTGTCAGGCTGCCGGAGTTGCCGTTGAGGGAGTTCGTGAGCTGGATCGTGCCAGTCCCGCTCACGCTCTGCGCCGAATTAGTGCCGTCCACAAACGCCAAAGTTCCGGCGTAGCCCGAAAATGAAACTGTCGCATTATTTTCGAGTGTCAGCCCGTCGGAAACATCCAGCGTTGAGCCCCAATAATAGCTGCCGCCGCCAATCGCGAGGTTAGCGGCCAACGTCACTGAATCGAAGCGCGTAGGGCTGTTATACCCACCATCCGATTGAAGGTATCCACCACTGGCAGCAGAAAGCGTGGCGTTAGTAACGGCATTACCAAAGATGATCGTGTTGCCAGCACCGGCGGTGATAATGTTGGGTGCAGCCGCGCTGCCGTCGCCGGTGATGTTCACGCCGCTGGCGAAGGTAACGGAGGAGCCTGCGCTCAAGCCGTTGGCGTTGACCCGCGCTGCGGTATAGCCACCGCTGGCACCCTCAAGGACCAGGCTACCCGTGCCGCTGACCGTCTGATTATTGCTCGAACCATCCACAAAATTCAGGTTCGCGCCGGGAGCGGCTATCAGCGAGGCACCATTGGCTAAATTTAAGCCGTCGGCCACATCCAGCGTGGCGGCGGATTCCACCGTCATGTTCGAGGCGAGCGTGACGTTATCGAGCGTAGCCTGAGCCGCAGCCGAGCTTCCGGAGGCTGGGGCCACCCACGTGTTCCAGACCAGGTTCACGGCGTTACCCGGTTCGAGCGTAACCGTAACCACATTCCCGACTGAATAGCCGGGCGGGTTGCCGAGCGTTCCAAGATTTGCACTGGTCTCCGGCACGTAGGTAGAGAGCTGGGTGGGGTTGCAAAACACCGTGCTGCCTGCGTACTCGACGCCCTGGACAGTACCGTTGACGGTCACACTGTCCGACGTCGAATCACCGGGCAGCCACGTGAGACTGCCTGCGCTTGTAACCTGCAAATCCGATCCCAAGGGATCGGTGAACCCAGTGCCGACCAGATCGATGGTCACCGTGGCGAGAGCACCGGAGACATTTGCAATGCTGATGGAAGATCCCACAATCTGCGGGTTGGGTGTCGCAGTGGGACTGTTCGAGTCACTGAAAAAATTGGCCAGTGTGAATTGCTGGGTGCCATTGGCGTTTACCGTCACGTTCGTCGGGCCGATCTGCTCCAAGCCGTTGGCGATAGTGCCGGTCAACTCGGATGGGCTGGTGGTGCCGCCGCCGCTGCTGGTAATCGTGGCGGTGAGTGACGACTGACCGGATTGGCCGGATTGGAGGTAGCCACCGTTGGCGGCCGTGAGCGTGGCGTTGGTAATCGTGCCGTCGACGATGATGGTATTACCCGCGTCAGCCGTGATCACATTTGGTGCAGCCGCGCTGCCATCGCCGGTGATGCTCACGTTATTGGCGAGGGTAACGGAGGAGCCTGCGTTGGAGCCATTAGCGTTCACTTGTGCGGCGGCGTAAGAGCCGCTGGCGGCAGCCAAGACGATGGAGCCGCTGCCGGAGACGATCTGCGTGTTGCTGGTGCCATCCACAAAATTCAGTGTCCCGCCGGCGTCGACAGTGATTGTGGCATTGTTCTGAAATGTAAGCCCGTCGGCGATGTCCAATGTGGAGCCGGAGGTTACTGTGATGTTGCCGCCCAGTGTTGCCGCGTCCAGTGTGCTGGTGGAACTGGACGCCGTTTCAATTACACCGCCGCTTGCCGTTGATAACGTAGTGCTAGCGAGTGTGCCGCCGTCGAGTGTAAGGGTCGTGCCAGTAACGACCGTAGAACCGGAAACGGCGAGAGTTCCGCCGGTGATGGTCAACAGGCCGGAATCCTGTAACGCCGCAACCGTTGACGCCCCGGTGTTGTACGTAACCTGAGCGCCAGGGTTTAGAGTGCCGATGATGGCGGTGTCGCCAGAACCAGGCACTGTTCCTGTACTCCAGTCGGCCGCCGTTGCCCAGTTGCCCCCGGCGGGCACCGCCCAACTAACGTTGGAAAGCATAATCCGAGGCTCAAGGGCTTCAAAAAGTAGCCGCCGCTGCCGCCGACCGCGGTAGGCTTGCCTTCCCTGCGGCCAGCGCCAACTCAATGCCTCGCGAAAAGCCGCGGCAAAGCGCCGCCGCAGATGGCCCGTTAGCGTTCCAACGAATCCCACCACGATCCACCGCCTTTCGCCAAAGACCGAAAAACGCTCGTAGCTCTCGTCTATTTTTTCTCCCGGCTGCTGGTCCTTAAGTTCATCGCGGGGCACCATTTTTCCCACGGCCAGCCAGCCTGTTTCTTACTCTTAAGTGAAAAGATTACAACGTTTCGCCAATCATTGCAAGTTTAAAGTAAAGCAATTTCGGGCGGGCTGAAAAATTTAGCAAAACCTTAACGCCGTTCTGCCACTCAAGACCATCAAAACAACCCCAACCACATTGACTCCGCCTCGGCCCAGGCGCGTAATCTCCGCAACCTTTTGTGCCCACTCCGATGGTTCAACGGCTTGGCATGATAACACATGTCCCGCCGCCAACCGGTGTTCCACACCCCCGCGGTGAATCCGTTCGCAGAGATTGTCTTTGGCAACGTCGATGCCAACGAAGATGAGGGAGCCTTGGGTGGTGGAATCCGTTGAGGTGGTGTTCAGGCGTACCCTTCCTTGCGAATGCGAGCGTCCGTAGCGAGGTGGAAACTCTGTCGGCCGTTCGGGTGAAACGACACGAACCCGGCTTGGACCAAGCTCTGCGGCGGCCGTCGGGGGCCTGAACGCGATCGGTCGTGGCCCGGCCGTTGTGTCAACCATCCTGTTTATCCAGAAAGTTGTGCCGTCGGCAAATTGTGAAAATTGCAGGCGTAGGATGCGTAACCGCCATCGTTATGGCCAGTGACCTCCACGATCTGCGATACGCGCCTTCCTGGTGCTGCGGCGATGCGTTCAATGAATACCACCAGATTGATCGCCGACGCAATGGAGCGATGGGGAATTGTTTGGGAGACTTCGCCGATCAGGTCTTCCAGCCGATACAAGGCATCTTCGGCGCTGTTGGCGTGAATGGTGGCCACGTCGCCGGGATGGCCGGTATTCCAGGCTTTGAGCAATGCCAAGGCTTCGCCACCCCGCACTTCGCCCACCACAATCCGATCGGGCCGTAGGCGCAGCGTCATGCGCAAGAGATCGTTCATGGTCACCTTGGGTTCGGTATTTTTGGTTAGCAGTTCCACCCGATCCGGGGCCGAGCATTGCAGTTCACGGGTATCTTCAATGAGCACCACACGCTGCCTCTGGAATTCCGGTTCATGTAATATGGCATTGACCAGCGTGGTCTTACCGGAACCTGTGCCGCCAGCGACGAGAATATTCTGGCGCTGGGCAATGCTATGGCGTATGCTTTTGGCACCATCCGCTGAAAGCACGCCGGACGCCACATAATCGTTGAGTGTAAAAATGCGCGTTGGCCGTTTGCGAATCGTAAAAGTGGGGCGATCCACCAGCGGCGGCAATAATCCTTGGAACCGTTCTCCCGCTGCCGGTAATACGCCGGCGATGGCGGGCGATTCAGGATTGGCATTTTCCCCGGCATGGGCCGCCAATAAGCGAATCACCGTTTCCGCGGAACTCGGATCAATAGCGCCCATGCGCTGGCGGCCCTGGGCAATGATATCCACCCACAAGCTGCCATCGGGATTGGCCATAATTTCGACCACATCAGGGCGTGCCAACGCTTCGGCGATAACCGGCCCCAAAGCATGATACAGACTTTCACTGTGACGCTGCTGAACGATACTGACCATATTCATTCTCCTTATTGGGTTAAACTACTTGGATAACATTTTCGGTTGGCTGCTTAACGCAGCGCATGCAATATGCAACCAGAGTTTCGCTAGGAATCCTCTGCCATGTTATTGCGGGGCGCACCGTTCGGGCCTGCTGATGGTTCCCGTGGTTCCGGTGGCACCGCGTCCTGAAACAATCCGGGGTCGTCCTGCCCGATGGCGATTCGACGACCAGAGAACTGATGGGAAGCCATCGGCTCCTTGCTGCGACTATCCGCAGTTTCTTCTGGTGGCGATGCTGTTTCGCCGTGTGTCGCGTTGCCGTTGGCCGATGGATCCAACGTCTGCGCCGGTGCGGATTCTGAAGTTACTTTTTCGGCTGGAGTTGACCCGTCGGAGTCGCCTTGGATAGCCACCGGGATAGCCATGGGGATCGCCAATAGCTCCGGCACATCGCCCAGAATTGATTTGTTCTGGCGCAGGTTACGGGCCAGAGTGTCCAGATACCGATGGAAACGAGCTTTACCGCTCAGCAGCGATGCGGATCGTTCATGATCCGGAACCTCTGGCGTATGGTTGAAGTAAGCCCGGATGCTCAGGCCCACCATTTCCTTGAGAATCAGCAAGTCCAGATTCTGGCGCTTTTCCAGTTTCTGGAGTTTGAAAAATACCCGTTCGACGGCTTTTAGTATTTCCGCCTCACGATCCGAGCGATAGGTCGCCAGCAGGGTTTGTGTTGCTGCTTCGGCCACAATCACGCTGATGGCTGATCCGGTGGTGGACGCCTGGGATTTCGCGGCGTCATACGCGGACCGTATAAGCCGGATCGACAGTTTTATTTTGTCATCGTTGATCATTGGTATTCATCCTCCGTCGTGACCGCATCTTCGGAAGTGTGCGGCTGTTTATCAATAGATTGAGATTGCCGCATAAAAGCAGGGGCAGATTTGGCCGGCTCCTCGAGCGGCGTTCCTTCAACGCGGCTGATGTGTTCTTCAGCATCCGTGGCTATGCCGCCGGCCATACCGGCCCTCGCCGAAATGCCAGGATCATTGAGCCATGCAATGACTGGCTTGCCCGCTAAATCGAGCCTCCTGGCTTGGTCCGGCGGTGGAAGCAGACGGTTTGTAAATCGTGGATCCGCGTAGTAACGCAGTTTGGAGCACTTAATCGGCTTGCATCCGGTAACAAAGACCAATTCCTGATCCGTGGGGAATTCCCGTACATCACCGGGTTGAAGCAAGGGCCGTACCTGTTCACTGTAACTCACGCCATGATGGCCGCCGGAGAACATTTTGGCCGGTTGGCTGTAGCCAGCCCGGTATTCCACCACGGTTCCGGTCATCTGGCTGATCTTCTGCTGGGTGACCGGATCGCTGGAGGCAAAGGTGGTCAAAATGTGGCAGTTGTCCAGAATGGTGTTGTGTGGGCCGTACTGCTCAATAATGTCGTTGAAAGATTGGACAATCAGGTGTGCCTTGATGCCATAACCGGCCATTTGGCGCAAATTCAACGAAAAGAAGTCCAATTTTCCCAGTGTGGGGAATTCATCGAGCAGCAATAGCAGCCGGTATTTCTTGGGCCGGTTATCCGCATCCGCATCTATGTGTTCCATTAATGTTCGGCAGACCTGGTTGATCAGCAGGCGAATCAGGGGCCGTAATCTGGCCGCATCGGATGGCGGAGGCTGGATATACAGACTCATGGGTTTTGTGCCGCAGACCAGATCACTTAACTTGAAATCACTGGTGCTGGTGTTCCGACAGACCATTGGATCGGCATAAAGGGTCAGACAACTGGCAGTGGTGCCGCGTACACTGGCTTGGAATTTATCGGGCTGGGCCAAAAGTTCTCGGGCCACCAGTTGAATCTCTGGATGGGGTTCCCACAAGCCCGTTCCGGGATTCCGGCGATGGGCCGCTGATGCCATGGCCTGGCAGGTGGTCTGAAAGTCCAGCAATCTCTGCCGGACCACCGAGAGGTTTTTGCGAGCCGGCGGTTCGGTATACAGAACGTGGAGAATCAAGGCCACCAGCAATTGCGAGGCCTGCTGGTCCCAGATATCCAGGGTCTGCTTGGCTCCGGTGGGATTGACCAGCATCTCCACCACATTCTGGGTATCCCGAATCTCGGCATCTCCGGGCCGAATCTCCAAAAGCGGATTGATCCGCACAGAATCGGTTCGGGTGGGATTGAAAAAGACCGTATGGGAGAATTTGGTGCGGAAGCCCGCGGTAATGTTCCAGAGTTCATTTTTGACATCATAGACCAATACACTGCCAGTCCAGTTCAATAGTGTCGGAACAACGTGGCCTACCCCTTTGCCGGACCGGCTGGCACCGGATACGAGTTGGTGTTCCGGGCCGTCATAGGTGAGCAATTCCTTGCCCAGTAATCCCACGACCGTACCGTGGCCAGAGAGTAAGCCGGCCTTCCGGATGTGGGCCCGCGTAGCCCAGCGATCACGACCAATCACATCAACCGTCGGCGGACCTGGCCGCCGGAAGACAATCAACAGAACTGTCGCCGGCAGCATGAAGCCCAAGGCTATCAGGCCAGCTTGATTGAATGGGCCGGGATCGTCAGCGCCATATTGCCGGTACCAGCCAAGGATGCTCCATGGCGGATACAGCGCCAGGCTGCCAATACGGATCGCCCAGCCAAGCTCTGGCCCATTACCCATGCGATAGGCGGCCCACTGGATACCGATAAACAAGCCCAGCATCAGAGCCGAGGCGTAAAGAATCAACATCCATTTGCGGCTCATCGCTGAACCTCCAGCTCCAGATTCTGGACCTGATCGAAGAGCGTATTTTCCGGCCACCGCCTATTGGCTTCCAAGGTCAACTTACCGGATCGGTCCAGGCGAAGCGTTACGGCGTTTCCCACGCGGATTGAACTTAATGGACGCATCGGGTGGGTGACATAAACCTTCTGGGGCGTAGCGATCAGCGCGATCGGCCCAGTATAAAGTTCCCGCCAACCGGCGTATCGACCCGTGATCGTCACCTCCCGTGGCAGCCGGATGGCGGGCCGTTTGAATTCGCTGGCGATGTCGGCCAGAACTTGACGGAATTCCACTGATCGGAGGTGCGCGATTACCCCGACTTTGAAGGTAATGGCCTTCTGATCGGGGCCGGTAAAGTCGGCCATTCCCTGACCCACCAGCCATTGTCGACGGTATTCGAGCGCCTGGGCAAACTGGCTTTTCCAAGATAATTGGGGCGTTTGGCCCGATTGGCTCGGTAATTGCCGGTCCAGCCAGGTCAACGCCTGGGCCTCCACCTGTTGTTCAAGACTCTGCGCAGAGACAATACGCAGGTCGGTCTGACTGCGCCGGGCAGAGGCAAAACGCTCAAAGACCGGGGCATCAATTCGGAACTGGTTTTCACCAACCTGCTGCACACCCGATCCGTTATGCCCGGCGACAAAGACCAATTTCGCCGTTGCCGACCGAATCCGGGCCGCAGCCTGATCCGGTGTAACTTCCGGATGCTGCTTGGCCAGAAAGGCGGCATGATCTGCAACCGTGTATATTCCGCCATGGTTCTGCGCTACTATTATTATTTCCCCGACGAGAACATTTTGCCGATAGGCTTTTGCCCCCAATTCGACCACAGCACCCGCTTGTGCCCGGCGGAAGTTTTCATCATCTGGAACCTGACTGTAACAGAGTCTGCCGGTGCAATCCCGAACCACCACAAACCGTCGATCACTGATCTCATCGACACTCCCTTTGGCCACCAACGCGCCCAGAATCGGTTCGGCCAGAGCATCTCTGGCACCCAGCCGCTCAACGTATCCCGCCTGATTGCCCAGCGTTGCGTAAAGGACTTTGATGATGTCATTGCGCTGGCCAAGGTCACGGAGTTTGAACCCAAATTCCGGGTTTACAATCCACCATGTTCCCCGGCCATTTTTTGCCAGGTCCATGGTCTGGAGGAACTGCAATCGGCCCAGTATGCGTGTCCGGTCATCGGCACCAAAGCCGATACGTTTATCGGGGTGCAGATCAATTTTGCCGGCTTCCAGATGCCGTTCAATCATCCGGTCCAAGGCGGTGAACCGTTCGGCCTCAATTTGACTGTCATGCTCCCGCCGGATGTCTTCAGCGCTGCGTGGGCCAAGTATTTCGGTGGCTGTCTCTTCGGCTCGTCGGCGGATGCCGTAAGAGACATATTGCCGGGGGATCACCAGGTCTGTATTGTCCTGTTTGATTCCCCGACACAGGATGTGGGTATGCGGGTTATCCGTGTTGTAATGATTGACGGCCAGCCATTGTAATGACGTTCCCAAGTCCCGTTCGACCCGGGCCATGACGGTGCGAATATACTTATTCGTATCCGGCAGGTCACCGGCATTTTCAGCCGAGACAATCAGGCGAAAATGATGCCGGTCCTGCTCCCAGGCTGTGACGATCTGGCGGGCATCCAAGCCTTCCTGCGCCGCGTCATAGAAGACCCCATGCTTGCCATCCAGACTGGCACTTTCCCGGCCAACATAGGACACATGCCGTAACACACTGCCGTGGACTTTGCCGGGGCGATGCCGGCTCACATGAACCTTGACCACCACCCGTTGCAGGCGATCAAAGCCCGTACCCTGGCCGGTTCCACGACCGGCCTTGCGAGCCTTGGATGCGGCGGAACTTCGCCCCTTAAAGCCGGCGAGTCGGCGTGCCAATTGGCTATGGATGCTGGGCTCACGAGCGTGGCCACCTCCCATGTGACCAAGGCGATCCCGATCATACGGATCGGGCCGGATGGCTGATGGCCGGCCGGTCTGATCAGGCCTGCCGGAACGGCGACTTGGCTTGCGGGATGTACTCATGGTTCGATCTCCAAACTGAAAATAGCGGCCCCTATCCGCGGCAGCCAATGGCATCTGGAAAAATCACTGGGATGCCACCTAAGTAACGGTAAACAAGGCAGATACCAAAATCGGGATGCCATCTCCTTTATCCTGCCTTCCATTACTTCCGGGGTTTTCATCGCCTTTAGCCTTCCAACTTAATTGCGTTTGTCATCAATAAAGTCATCACAGTCAATTATACCTAACTAAAGCCGAACGTCAAGTCGGGGGAAAGCGGAGAACATGGGGTTGGGTCATCCAGTGGGCCATCAGGGCATTGGATCCGGGGTAAATTGCAGGGGCAATGGTAGTGCAGAATGGGATCGGATGTGGCGCGGTACGGAGCGTAGTCATGGG
>JAJZCR010000111.1 GCA_021851715.1 Planctomycetota bacterium | reverse complement strand
CCGTAGGCGTAGCGGATAGTCTGGCCCGCCTACGACCGCCTCGTGCGGCTGGCCCAGAGGCAAGTTGGTGCGACAGCATGGGGACCGCTGCTGGATCATGGTATTGGTTTCAACTTTGACTGCTGGAACTACTATTGGGAAACGGGCGATCTGGAAACCCTGCGCCCAATCTATCCCCGCTTGATTGCATTCTCCGAATACCTCCAACGCACTGTTCAGTCGGATGGGTTACTTCCCGTCGAACATATTGGCGTGCCCAGTGTATGGATGGATCACGATGCTTATCGGCAACAGCGGCACAAACAATGTGCCTTTAATCTGTACGCTGCCGCGGCGCTACGGGAGGCACTCGCCAGGTTGGCCGGCCTTTTCGCCGATAGGCTCCAGGCCCAACGGCTGAGAGCTTTCTCCGAAAGGCTGCTCACCGCAACCGTCGCCCGTTTCTGGTGTGCCCGCCGCAAGGTGTTTGTATGCAATCTGCCGTGGGAAAGGCGTGAGCGGACCACACGATACGACGACCGAAGCTTAGCCGAAGCGATTCTCTTCGACTTTTGCCCGGGCGGGCTGACCGAATCGGCGACCCGTCTGTTGGCCGATTGTCCGCCGCAGCTCGGGCTGAGCTATCCCGCCAATGCGATCTGGCGCTTGCGGGCCTTGGCCAGGGTGGGACGACAGGATTGCGTTCTCAAGGACCTGCGTACGCGTTGGGCGGCTATGGAATCAGTGGCCTGCAATAACACTCTGCAGGAAACGTGGACGGCGGTCGCCGATGGAACCTACCAGTATTCCCATTGCGCCATCGCGCCGCTGCAAATCCTGTTTTCCGAGTTGTTGGGGATATCGGCCACCGCCGCCGGCTTCACTAAATACCGGGTCGCGCCCCGGCTGGGAGACCTGATGGGCCTTGACGTTACCGCATGGACCGCGGTAGGCCCCATTAAAGTTGCTGCGGATTTCACGGGCCGGGGGCACCGTATCGCCATCACGGCACCTCCCGCCGGGCAGGGTGTTTTGATCGTCGGCGGGAATCGCCGACGGCTCAAACCGGCGGAGAGGATAGAGGTTACGCTGTAAGAGCGCGAAACGGGGATGCGGCGCGGAAAAGGGGTCAGGAGCAAATAGTATCTGACGGCGATGGAAATTGCGGGGAGTGTCATGGTTTGTTCTTGCATGGCCCGGTGGAAGAGATTAGAGTTACTTGCGATCAGGCCCATGGTGCGTTTGAACTGGTCCTGAGGGCGGAAGTTCTTAGCTTGGGGATCGCTCAAAAATAAGTTGGTTATTGATGGTGATAAACACTGATCCGCACTACAAGAGTCGCGCCGGCATGGCACAAACGAACCGGGCGAGTGTTCGTGGTGGGTTACAGGCCGGCGGCCAGCTTCGGCATCCGGCTGACGACCGGGGAGGCAACAGCCATGACCGGTTATGAGCGTATTGACGCGGCGTTCAGCGGTCGCCCCGTGGATCGGGTTCCCATCATGCTGCACAATTTCATGCCAGCCGCGCGGGAGGCGGGCGTGAGCATGGCGGTGTACCGGCGCGATCCCAACGCGATCGCCGAGGCGTTGTGGCGTTCCGTCGAAACTTATGGCTTCGACGGCATCCTGGTGGACATGGACACCGCCACGCTGGCCGAGGCGGTTGGGGCGACGGTGGCCCATCCGGAAAACGAACCGGCGGTGGTCACCGCCGGACGTTTGCGCACGCTGGCGCAAGTGGACGAACTGGAACCGGTGGACCTGGCGGCACACCCACGGGTGCGCGTCTGGCTGGAGGCGGTGCGCCTGCTCGTGGAGCGCAGCGGCGGCAAGACGTTCATCCGCGGCAACTGTGACCAGTGCCCGTTCGCCCTGGCGGCGCTGGTGCGCGGCGCGCAGGATTGGATGATGGATCTGGCCGACGAGGATCAGGCGGAACGCATCGACCGGTTGCTGGCCTATTGCACCGGGGTCGTGGTGCAGTTCCTGCGGTTGATGGCACGGACCGGCTGCCACATGCTGTCCAATGGCGACAGCGCGGCGGGGCCCGCGATGATTTCGCCGGCCATGTACCGCCGTTTCGCCTTACCCTGGGAGCGAAAAGTGACCGCCGAGGCACACCGCCTGGACTTGCCCTACGTGTTGCACATCTGCGGCGACACGTCACTGATTCTGCCGGACATGCTCACGAGCGGCGCCGACGGTCTGGAACTTGACTACAAGACCGACGTCCGGCTGGCCCATGACCTGATGAAGGACCGGGCCGTCTTCGTGGGCAATCTCGATCCGAGCGGCGTGCTGGCCCGTGGAACGCCGCAATTGGTCGCGCGAAAAGTGGCGGAACTGCTGGAATTGTTCGCCGACACGCCACGCTTCGTGCTCAATGCCGGCTGTGCGATTCCGGCCGATGCGCCGGCGGAGAATTTGCGGGCCATGATGCAAACGGCGCGGAAATTCGCGCCCCCAACCTTGGAGGTTAGCCGATGACGCTCATTAACCCAGGCCGCACCCAGCGGCGGGCCTTTTCCTTTGCCGCGGCGATGCCGCCGCGCGCGGAGGCGATGTTTCCGACGCAGCGCTGGCTGGCGGCGGTGGCCGCGGCCGGCTACACGCACTTATGCCTGCAGAACGATCCGTTTTTTCATCCCGAAATGGACTTACGCGACACGGGCGAAAACACCTTTCGGTTGCTGAGCCTGTTCGACCTGACCACCGGGCCGCGCCATCCGGCTTACCTGCAGTGGCTTGGTGCCGTCGATGCGGCGGCGGCCGGGCAGGGTCTGAAACTGGCCATGGAACTTTGGGAACCCCGGCTTTCCCGTCCGGCGCGGCAACTTCTGCCGCCACAATGGAAAGGTCCGCCGTCTCATGGCGGCTGGGTTGAGCCGCTGTGCGTAAGCGTGCCGGAGGCCAGGCAATACCTGTTAAAGGGTTTCATGACCTTGGCTGGTGCCATGCCGCATCTCAATGCGCTGGTGCGGGGGGTCAACGATACGAGCGCGTGGCTTTGCGGACCCGCCTGCCCGAGATGTGGTCAAACGGACGTGCGGCTGCGGCTCGGTACGCTTTACGCGGATATTGAAAAGGTCTGTCGGCAAGTTCGGGCGGATCTGCAAGTGATCCCCTACGATTGGATGTGGGACGAGGAACATTACCAGGCCGTATTCGGGCGCTTGGCCGAGCGTCCCATGGTTCTGACCCGCTTGGAACGGGGCGTGGATCACACGCCCGATCCGGCCAACCCGCGGTGGCATGGGCGGGTATTCGATGAGTCGGTCGGTTGTGACGGCGTGGGGCGGGACTTTGGCCAAGCCCAGCGGATGATGCGGCAGCGGCAGGGTCAGGTGCTGGTTATGCCGACGCTTTCCGGCATGTTTGAAGGCTTCCATTTGCCTTATGTGCCGGCCATGGGCCAGGTGGCGCGGAAGTTCGATCGCATGCGCTGCGCAGGCGTCGCGGGCTGGGTGGACTACGACTGCGGCGGTATCCACGAGGGGTTAATGCTGGATCTGGTGGCTACCGTGCAACACCATCCGGAGGCGGAACTTGAGCAATGGCTCGATGAGCTGGCGCGCCGGCGGTATGGTGATGTCGCGGCGGGAATTGCCCGGCGGATTTGGGAGAGCTTTGACCAGGCGGTTCGGTTATGGCCGGGGCAACTCGAGATTGAAGGTATCGCCGAGTTTTCCGGGCGCTTTGGCATAGCCATGGGCCTGCTGCCCCTGCACCCATTCCTTCCGGAGCGGTTGGGCGCAGGCGAGCAAGCGCAACAGGCGCACTTTCATTTTGATCCCCACTGCTTCGCCCGGCCCCAGGCGTTGGCGCCGGTCCGCGCCTTGCTCGCCAAAACGCGCCGGGCCGTGGTGGAAGTACCGGCGTGGTTCGCGCAACTGGTTGCTGCCGCGCCGCCCGGTTGCCACAGGGCGGCGGAGTTGGACCGCGATATCGCGCAAATGGTTTTGTTGAACTGGCGCAGCGCCGCGAACTTTTTCGAGTGGGCGGCGGCCCGGCAAGGCGATGGGACAGTGGATTTACCAGCGGTGCTGCGCGACGAAATCGAAACCACGCGCCGCTTCCGCGAACTGGCGGTTCGCCCGGAGCTGGGTTACGGCAACATGACCTGGCATCCGGAGCGTTGCGTGGCCATGAGCGTGCCGCAGGCCGCGGCCGATCTGTGGCGGCCGATTGAGATCAATCGCTGCGCCGCCTGGGTTAACCAGCCTTGCGTGGAGCAGGTGGGCAATCTGTGGGGTTGGAAGGTTGCCCATCTGGAGCGGCAGTTGTCCATGCCCGCCCCGGGGGCCTGCCGAACATAAAATTATCTTGCGTGGTTTATGCTTGTATGCCCCAACAGAGAGGTTAGAATTCCCGGCGTTCAGTCCCGATGGCCATCGGGATTGGCCGGCCCAGAGGGCCGTGAACGGTTACCAAAAGGAATAACTCCATGACCAAGGATCTCATTCCCATGCCATCTTCCCATATAACCCACGATCTCTCCAGGCTTTCCTGGCGACTTTCGGGCTGGCAGCCGCAGTCCTGGCTGCGTCCCATCTCGATGGAATTGGGGATGGACATCCCGATGGATGTATCCCCCGTGGCCGCACACGTTCCCGGTTCGGTTCAGCAAGCCCTGTATAATGCCGGTCTGGTGCCTGATTGGAACACGGGGCTGCAATCGCGCCAATGCGAATGGGTCGAAAACCGCCATTGGGTCTTCGAGACTACGCTGCCGGTTGAATGGGCCGCGCTCCCCGGCCGCAAGCGTTTGCGCTGTGCCGGCTTGGATTATCGGGGAGCCGTTTTTGTCAACGGCACGGAGGCGGGAACATTCTGTGGTTCCATGGCTGCCCATATTTTCGACCTGACCATGCACCTGAAATCCGGCGATAATAAATTGCGGATCGTTTTCAACGGCGTACCGGATTACCTGGGACAACTATGCTGGACCTCGCGGATCAAAGATTGGAAGCCACGGTTCAACTATGGCTGGGATTGGACGCCGCGATTGGTGCAAATCGGAATCTGGGATGCCATTCAACTGGAAATTGATCAGGGGGATTGCTTCGAAAGCGTTGGACTTTTTACCGATTATTCCAGCGATTCCGGCCTCGGGACCGTCACGATTGATGGGCAATTGACGATTGCCACCGCAACGCATGTTGAAATTGTATTAAGAAACGGCGCGGAAATAATCAACCAGGAAACTATTCCCGCCACCAACCATCTGGTGCGCCAATTTCGCACCGGTCCGGTGACCTCGTGGCAACCCAACGGGAACGGTTTACCGACCCTGTACCACCTTCAGATCAACCTGCTTGACGCCGCTGGAACGGTGCTGGACAGCACCGTTCGCCGCATCGGCTTTCGTCAAATAGAGTGGAAACCATGTGCCGGCGCGCCTGCGGACGCTCTGCCGTGGGTGTGCAACATCAATGGCGTTGACACTTTTCTGCAGGGTTTTAATTGGGTGCCAATACGTTCCAATTTTGCCGATGTCACCGTGGCGGAATACCGCCAACGTCTGGAAACCTACCGCGCCATGGGAACCAATCTCCTGCGGGTCTGGGGTGGGGCGGTTTTGGAGCGGGAATGTTTCTACGACCTGTGCGATGAAATGGGCCTGCTGGTATGGCAGGAATTTCCGCTGTCTTCCTCCGGCATTGACAATTGGCCACCCGAAGAGGCCGACGTCATTTCGGAAATGAAAACCATCGCCACCGGCTACATTCAGCGCCGCCAACACCATCCGTCATTACTGCTCTGGTGTGGGGGCAATGAATTGCAAGGCAGTCTGGACGGAAGCAAGGTGGGAACCGGCAAACCCGTCGACTTGTCGCATCCAATGCTCCGGATGTTGGGGGAACTGGTGGGGCTTAGGGATCCTACGCGGCGGTTTCTGCCCACCTCGTCTTTCGGACCGCGGTTTATGGCCGCCAAGGAAGACTTCGGCAAGGGTATTCATCACGATGTGCATGGACCGTGGAACCATACCGAAGATATGGCCGGATGGTTTGACTATTGGAACCATGACGATGCTCTTTTTCGCTCGGAAACAGGTATGCCGGGCGCAAGTTCGGCCGACCTGATAAGAACCTTCGGCCGGAACATGGCGTGGCCCGCCAACCGCACCAACCCCTACTGGATGCATGTCTGCTCCTGGTGGGTGCAATGGAAGGAATATATCGCCGCCGCCGGCGATCCAGCGAGCTTGGACGCATACGTTCAATGGAGTCAGACCCGGCAGGCCACGGCCCTGGCCCATGCCGCCAACGCCTGCAAATCCCGCTTTCCGGCATGCGGCGGCATTCTTATCTGGATGGGCCACGATGCGTTTCCGTGCCCGGCCAACACTTCGGTCATCGACTTTCTCGGCCAGCGCAAGCCCGCCGCGGATGCGCTGGCAAAAGTGTTCCTCAACAACCGTGGTTCGGCGCTATCCAAGGGGACATCGAACCGCAAGGATTCTTGACCATTGGTTTTCACTTTGCGCGGCGGTGGATTCGCGACGCCACCCCGGCACCGACGATGTGAACCCATTGCCCAATACTGAAAAGCCCGGACGGATCGGCGTAGGAAGTGGGATCACTCCCCACAAACTGATACGTATCCGCACCGTTGATGTTGAGCGCGTTCGGCGACAAGCCGAAGCCACTGGTCGCATCGACCTCGCAAAATCCCGTTGCGGCCGCGGGCCGCATGTGCGCCGCAGCGCCGGGATAGTTCATCTCACCGGCAGGAATGCCCGTGCCACCTTGGGGGTAGGTGGCCGCTACGCGGCAGCCACGCGAGATTCGACGCGGCCTAAGCTCCAAAGCTGTTTCATTCGTCGCTACCATAATATGCCCATTATAAAACCGCGTTGCATTGCATCAACTATTAAAATTGCTTGCTGCAACCCGCAGGGTCCGCCATGAAAGGTTTCCGCTTCATGCATCAGCTACTTCACATCGCTTTCTCCTTTCACGAGCTTCCCTTGGTGCAATCCCCGTTACGCTCCCCGATCACCAAAATCCCCCGCCACCCGATCCGCCGCCGACACAGCCAGTCCGCTGCCGCGATAAACCAGACAGTCGCGCTGGCCCAGGCCGCAACGAGGGTTGACAGAAAGCCCGCAGCGCACAGGCCAACAAGCGGCAGGCCGCGCGCCGGGGGGGGCGGCGGTGCCAGGGGCGTGGCCAGCCACCGCACATCCCAAAAGACGGCCAGGGCAGCAAGGGCGAACACCAAGGCGCACGAGCGCCATATTCGCCCGCCTCTTTTCCATCCGTTGAATCGCTCCGGCAACAACATCGCCGTCACGAAAACGAGAAACCCGCTTGAGAGAAAAAGAGAGACCGTCGCGGCATCCACGGCGCTCCATCGCACAAGCCACCGGAGGGCCTCGATGGTTAACACTATTAAGGATACAGTCCACCAGATGATGGCCGCCGGAATCAACACGCGAACCGCAGTTCGATGGACCGGGCCGGTGAAGCGCTCGCCGCGGCTATTGCGGACGTCGCCCAATACGCCGTTGGCCGCCAGCCCGGCCGCAACAACCACGCACAAGGCACCAAGCGCCAAAAGAGACCACTGGGTGCCCAGCACAAGCTCCCAGACAACCATCCCCTGGCCGCCTCGCCCAGCCAACAGCAAGGCGAGTCGCGACATTACCGCCATCACGCCGCACAAAACGGCGGCGCGATACATCCATCTCGATCTCTCCATCCCCTCGACAAGGCCTGTTTCGCCGGCCAGCGCGGCCGCGACAACCCAAAGCAGCAGCGGAGTCGTGATAGGTAAAGCCGTGATTATTCCGTTGACCCCCGGGAGATGATCTGACCTACCAACGCCCCACGCCCAGATGGCAAAGAACACACCGCTGGCAAGGACGCCGAGGACACCAGTGGGCCAGTTCTTCCTCGAAACCATCATCCGCCCGGCCCCCGCCCCGCGGCCCGGGCACTGTATTTGGTGTCCCATCTGGACGCGCCAAGCCGCTTCGGCCTAGGGCGAGGCCACCCCGCGCTGCTCCGTGTGCCAGCGCTGGCCGCGACCAACGACGAGAGCCCCGCGGCCAGCCGACGTGGAATCGGCCAAGCGATCTTGGCGCGATATGGTCGAACCTCGCCACCGAACCAATACGTAGTCCAAGCAAATAAACAAAAGCCGCGCCCGCAACGAGCGATCGACAAGTTGCTCAACCGCACCCGCCGACCAGAGCGAAACCGAAAAACACCGCTGCCGCTAACTCCAGATGGATCGCACGGCCGAGCTCGCCTGAAAGCCAAGCCAATCGCCCGAAGCGATGCGTTCCCGCAGACCAGGATTGACTTCCCGGGCACAGACAATCGAGCCTCCGTAACCTCGCAGCTCGCCTGCCCAGAAATGAACATATTCCGCAGCGCCAGCCGTTGACCCGCTCTCGCCAGAAGCGCCCAACACCAAAATAGGCCGAGGACAGCGGAACATGAAACAACTACCAAATGGGATCGGCGAGACATACCAAGTTTCCTGCATATCAAGGGGCTATCGGGAAATTCAGGTAAACTACCCCCGAGAAGTGGTCATGCCACGTCTCGTGATGCCAAAATGGCTTGGCGAAGCCAGCCCGCTGCACGTCGAACGCCGCGCCATATGCCGGAAATAAAAACGATCCCAGGGTGCCCGTTCGAAGGAAGCCAGGTGGGAAGCTGTAGTAGTCCCGTTGCACCATCTCGAGGCCTGAGGTGTGCCATTTGTAGGCCGTTCCCAAGGGTGTGCATTCCTTCTTCACGATTACCCGTCCACCCGTGTACTCAAAGTGGCCACCGCCAAGCGCGTACATCAGGTCGCTGCCCCATTCCGCGTAAAATTCCACGTTGAAAGCCGAATGGGCCGTCGGCCAATGCCGCGTCAACACATGTGTGCCGGGGCCGTGGTTCGCCACAAACCACCGAAAATAGGACTGTGCCGTTTCCCTGTAGAGCGGGTCCGCCTTGATCTCATTCGCGGCGAATTCAAAGGTTAGCCCGGCATGGCCAGATTGGAAATCATTTGAAAGAAACGCGGTAAGAAGCCGCCAAGCAAAGAGATCACCGCTTGCGTACCAACCGTTGAGTACGCTATTTAATATCTGGACATCCTGTAACTGCTGCCCCCATGGCACTAAAGCGCCTGGAGTTCCGGCCAGCCCCCACGGATCAACCGCATCCACCGGATCGCTCCCCACAAACTGATACGTATCCGCACCGTTGATGTTGAGCGCGTTCGGCGACAAGCCGAAGCCACTGGTCGCATCACCCGCGCGAAATCCCGTTGCGGCCGCGGGCCGCATGTGCGCCGCAGCGCCGGGATAGTTCATCTCACCGGCAGGAATGCCGGTGCCACCTTGGGGGTAGGTAGCGGTGACGCGGCCGCCTCGCGCCGCCCGCCGCAGTCCGGGTTCCGAAGTTGTTTCATTCAACGCTACCATAGTGCGTCCATTATAAAACCGCTCTGCGTTGCATCAACTATTAAAATTGCTTGCCGCAACCCTTACAGGGCCCCCCATGAAGGGTTTCCACCTCGTGCATCAGCTATTTCGCAGCGCTTTCTCCTTTCACGAGCTTTCCTTGGTGCAATCCCCGTTACCCTCCTCGACGGATGTCACCCTTTCGTGTTCTAAACGCCATCCGCGGCTGTTCCCAATTAACCCGCGCCGAGCTACTTCCTGTTT
>JAJZCR010000110.1 GCA_021851715.1 Planctomycetota bacterium | reverse complement strand
TCAATTGGGGCTGCTGCCACTGTTTACCCAGCCGCCGGCCTGGGCACCGGGTTGAATGTAGCAAGTGCATTACCGCCGCAGGCCGGTAAATCAAGGACTTTTGCTCACCACGGGGGGAAGTCAGGTTAGAAAAAACTGGCGGGTCTTCACCGCCCAAGCAGCGGGGCGGACCTGGCTGCAAGCCCGCCCTCAGGCGTAGTTATGGCAAAATCAGCATGGCATCACCGTAACTGTAGAACCGGTAGCCTTCCCGCAGAGCCCCAGCGTAAAGCTCCTGGAGTTTGGCGATGCCAATCAGGGCGGCCACCAAAGCCAGCAGCGTGCTTTTGGGCAGGTGGAAATTGGTAATCAAGGCATCCGTCAGTTGAAACTGAAACCCTGGTGTAATGAATAAATCCGTCGAACCAGTGATATCCACCGCCGGTGCGTTGCCATGGAGAATGGCGGAGGCGGAGCTTTCCAATGTCCGCACGGCTGTGGTTCCAACGAGTACCAATCTGCCTCCGCGTTCCCGGTGCCGTCGAATGGCTTCCACGGTAGCGGCAGGAATATGAAATTTCTCATGGTGCATGCGATGGTCGCGCAGATTTTCGCTGCGAACCGGTAAAAAAGTGCCCAGCCCTACGTCGAGAGTTATAAAGGCCTGCGCTACTCCGTGGGCGGTGAGCCGCTTCATCAGATCGGGCGTAAAATGTAGACCGGCGGTGGGCGCGGCCAAAGCTCCGGGCTTTCTGGCATAAACGGTCTGATAGCTGATGCGATCGTCAAGATCGGCGGGGCGAACCATGGGCTGTTTGTGGCGGGCCTTCTCAATATACGGTGGCAGGGGAACTGCGCCGACATGCTGAAGAATTGTTGGTGCATCCTGCATGGGGGAAAGCCGCACCAACCACTGGGCAGGCTCCTGAACACAGCGGCTTACCAAGCGCACCGTCCACTGCAATGCTGCCTCGCTGCTGACCAGGCTGAGTTCTTCACCCACCGCCAGTTGCCCTGCGGAACGCAGCATCACGCGCCAGTTCCCCAGCGCAAGCTCTTCCAAAAACAGGCCTTGAAATTTGCGGCCGCTTGATCGGGTGAACGTCAATTTTGCCGGCAACACGCGGGAGTCGTTGGCAAGCAGCATATCATCGGCAGTCAGAAACTCCGGGAGTTGATGGAAGTGAGCATGGCGTATGTGGCCGCTGCTGCGGCAAAACACCAACAGCCGACTGTGATCCCGCGGCTCAGCGGGAAACCGGGCGATGGCCGATTCCGGCAAATCATAATCCAATATGCTGGTCTGCATGAATGAAAACCCATGGGATTGGTCAGGAATGTTCCGCCAGCGGGTGCTGCGCAATCTGGCGGCGGACGACACGGCGTGTGCGCTGTATGGACTTCAAAGCAGTCGCGTCCAGGTTGGGAGCGGGTGGGCAAGCCAGTAACTGCTCGACGATGCGCGCCGCGGCATCGGGGCGGGCCAGCATTTGAGCCTTGGCTCTCATTTCCAGCAGGGTGTTGGGGTTGTCAATGAGTTTTTGAATCTTAAAAGCCAGCGTAGGCAGATTATTGCAGCGAATGGCGACACCCCGCTCCAGCAGGTGGTCACTGTTGCGCTCTTCCTGACCGGGGATCGGATTGATGATGCACATCGGCAATCGTCGGGCCATGGCTTCGCTGGTGGTCAGGCCGCCCGGCTTGCCCAGAAGCATATCGGCGGCGGCCATGTATTCATGCATCCGGTCGGTGAAGCCCACCGATACCAGGCGTACGGCACTTTCCGGGGATAATGCGGCGGCCATGGCGTCGACCTTGTTTTTCAGCACGGCGCCCTTGCCCGCAATCACGACGATCTGCGCCGGGTGGCGCAAACGCAGCAATTCATGGATGATGTCCTCCACCGGTCCGACACCATATCCGCCCGCGGAAACAAGGATGGTAAAAAGATTTTCCTGCAAGTTCAAAAGTCTGCGGGCTTCATGAATAGATCGCGGCCGGCAAAAACCGGCGTCAACGGGAATTCCGGAGATGTTGATACGTGCCGGATCGATTCCCAGCCTGGTCAGGAGTTCCCGGGTTTCATCCAGAGCCACAAAATAGTACTGATAGGATCGCACCAGCCACATGGCATGAACATCAAGATCGGTGATCACAATGGAGGGGCGCACCGCAATCTTTTCGCTGTCATACAGCCAGGCGACGAGGTTGGCGGGGGTAAAATGCGTGCATACGATGATGTCGGGCTGAAACTTGGTGGTCTGGCGAAGAAAACTGTGGGCGTTGAATTTTTCAAAGGCCAGGCGTTTTTTTTCGTTTCGCCACGGGGTATCGGTGGTATCGTAAATCCAGCCCAGCATTTTGGGCGCCCGGTTGATCAGATCCAGATAGACCTGGGAATACAAATGGCGGAAAATTCGCGTGGTGTATTTGAGCATGTCCCAATGTTGCACCTCGCTGATCCGCGGATGGTTGCGGCAGACCTGATACAAGGCGTCCCCGGCACGAACGTGGCCGGCACCGGCCGAAGCTGAAAGAATGAGTACCTTGCGCGGAGTTGGCTGAAACTGGTCCATAACCTTAAATTCTCTTCTGTCATCGTGGAGGCGATGCACTTTGCGGCACGTGGCTGATATTCCTGCCTTATAAATTCAGCATGGCATTAATTTTTCCGGCGCAGATGAAGTCATTTTGCGAAAGCCCCCCCATGGAATGGGTATGATAACAGACCTTGCAGCGGCGGTAACTCACTTCCATGTCCGGGTGGTGATTTTCCAGATTGGCCAGCCATGCCACCGCGTTGACAAATGCCATGGTCTGGTGGAAGTCTGGAAACTCAAAAACCCGCGTCAGTTTTCCATCTTCCACGGTCCAGTCTGCAACCTTGGCCAAGGCCGACCGCACCTCGTGGTCGCGCATGGGTTGAATGCCGCCTTCGCAGGGAACGCAGCGGCGAGGCTGGCAAACGACCGCTTTTCTTGCTGATCTGGCCATGAATAGGCATCCTTATAAGTCCGGAAAAGTTTATAGCCACAATCATTATACTCCAACCGTCGGCTCTCAGGGAGATTCGTAGCGAATGACGCTGTGCAGGTCGTAATCGGTAAATCTGGTGCCGGCGTTAATAAACATCAATTCGATGAGCACCGCAATGCCCATAACATGGCCACCCGCTCTCTCCACCAGGTCGCAACAGGCTTTCATGGTACCGCCAGTCGCCAGCAGGTCATCGACAATCAAAACCTGCTGGCCGGCGGCAATGGCGTCGCGGTGCATTTCCAGTGTGTCGTGCCCATATTCAAGCTGGTATGTTAAAGAAATTTTTTCCGCCGGCAGTTTGCGCGGCTTGCGAATCGGAATGAAGCCACAGGAAAGCGCCTGGGCCACGGCAATGCCGAAAATAAAACCGCGGGATTCAGCTCCCGCGACAACGTCCACATGGCGCCCCCGAAACGGATTGGCGAGCAACTCCACCGCCAGGGCCAGGCCGGCGGGATTGGCCAGCAGAGGGGTAATATCCTTAAAAATTATTCCCGGCTTAGGAAAATTAGGCACATCGCGGATCAGCCGCTTCAAATCATCCATTACATGGGTCTCCTGTTGAACGCAGTCAGTTGCGGCCATGGCCCGCTCATTCCGGACCATCCTAACTGCCCACCGCGGCGGAGCAAGTCTGCCGCAAGGCAGGCCATCGCGGCAGGTGAGGGACCGAATCAAGCAGCCGTATAATTCACGGGCAGACACCACCTGCGCTGGGCACCGTGTTGATCCGTGGCCGATTTCCGTTATCATCGCGGACATGGGTTTTTGTGCGGGCGGAGGTGGACTTTCCGCCGGCGGCGGATGATTTTGAGCACGCATCTTGGATCAATTGACATGGCACAGGCCGATATCAGTATTATTAATGAACAGCAGCTTCCCCTGATTGTAGAGCTGTACAATCAGGTTTTTCGTCCACCGGAAAATGAGGCCTATTTTCGGCGCCGGTTTCAGGGCCGCTACAATGTGCTGGTCATGCTGGCGGCACTGGATAATCGCCCGGTCGGTTTCTGCGTCGGATTTGAACTCAAACCCCAGGTATTTTATACTTGGCTGCTTGGTGTGCATTCGGATTTTCGCCGCAAAAACATCGGTCGACAATTGATGGAATCGCAAAATGAATGGGCGGGTTCTCATGGTTACGAGTATACACGGCTGGAAACTCTTAACCGGCATCGCTCCATGGTTCATCTGGCGGTGACGCTGGAATACGATATGGTCGGTACACGCTGGGATTCCATGCACAGCGATCTGCTGATTCAGTTTGAAAAGCCGCTTGCCGAAACCACCCACTAGTCCCGAAAAATGTGGACCAATGAGCCATTGGAACATACAGATGCCGCTTGGCCCAACACATGGGCAACAGGTCCGGTACGATGCCCGGAAAAGGCCAGTTTCTCGCTTGAGCCTGATGGGCGTGGTGATTTGGGTATTGCTGGCGTATCTGGGCACCATGCTTTACGCTGTGCCGTCAGGTTCCAGCTCTTCCGCCGCAATTAGTAGGAACTTCCAGCGTGTGCTTTCCGCCATGCGCCAGCCAGCCGCTACCGGGCTGCTGATTGTGTCCGTGCGGCCGCCCGGATCTGCGTCCCGGCCGGCATTACGTTCCGGCGACATTATCACGTGGGTGGAACACCACCGGATTAAATCCCGGGCACAACTGGCGGTTATTCTCTACCACCTGCGTCATAGCCCGCTGCCATTGTTTTCGGTGGCGGTGGCCCGCGGCGATCGCATCATTCACTTGCATGTGCCGCACTCAGCGCTGGCAATTTCCGGCCTGGCGGTGATGGCCGGTGTACCGGCTCCGCTCAATCCGCCGCCGACGCCATTTGTGCTGCAATGGAATTGTGTGCCACCCGATACCGTCCACATCCACCATAGTCTTGCGAAAAATTTCTGGTATCGACTTTTTGATCATCATATTGCGATTGGCATGGTTCACCTGCAAATTTCCTTTGCCGGAACTGTCGGTCATCTGCTTTGGAGTGTGCGGGCCGTGGCCGGTTGCGGGGTGCCCACGCAAAGGATCCGCGTGGTTTTTTCGGTTGGGGACAACCGACGTACGCCGCCATTTTTACTCACATCTTTCAACATTCATGATTTCCATGGACAGCGCAGGTTTATTCGCCGGGGAGCGGCGCTTATTGCATCCAGGGACCATGCGGGGAAAAATGTCGAAAAAATTCCCATTCTCTTTAACGCAGTGCCGACTCCAGCGTTGACGGCACTGGCCATGGCCATGCCCCGGCGTAAAGGGCTGGTTCTGGCGGTGTCGGAACTCGGCATCCGTTATCTGCATACCCGTCCGGGCTGCGCCATGGAAGTCCTGGGTCGAAAAGCCGTAATTTTCGCGGGCGAAAAACGCCGGCTTTGGTGCGTGCGCGTGCTGCGTTTGGATGTGCCGCAGATCACCTTCTGGATGGATCATTTCGGCCATATTCTGCGGATAGATCTACCCCATCATCGCCGGCTTTTTCTGGCGGCGGATGCTGCTGCGGCCCAAACCAGGCTATCTCTGCCCCCATTACCCCGCTAACATCGAGGCATTGGGCCGCGTGTCTGCGCTGGCCGGAAAATGCCGGGGGTGGCCAGATTTTATGGCACGTTACAGAAACTGGAGGTGGGCGAGGTTAGCGTGGATTTGGCATTTATTAAGGGTGAGAGGTGGGACATCGGGTTGGATTTTTTTGGTAAGATTGTCAAGATCGACAACATCAATCAACATTTTTGGGCTTTGGGTTGGGAGCGGCTGCGGGCGCGAGGGGTCAGGAATCAGGGGGTTTGGCGCGGTGGTAGAGCGGCAGCGGCGGCGATGGGCAAGGAGGCCACGTTGGCCAAGAAGAGGGGAGGTTGGCCAAGGTGGCCGGGTTGCAAAATGGGCCATTTTGTTGGGGTTTTTGGGTACGTTGGCCACGTTGGCCACGTTGGCCAAGGTTTTCACAACGGCGGGCGAAGGGATGTCAACCTCCGGCGAAGAGCCAGGCAAGGGACTGGAATGGTCCGAAGTTGCTGGAAGGCGTTGGCGGCCCTGGGGTGTTGGCCGCGAGGAATCAGGGGCCAGGAGGGATGGCACGCTGCGCGGGGGCAGAGCGACGCTACGGCGGGGCACATATTTAATTGTCAAAGACCGCTGCACGGTTTGGGTGCGAGCCCACTACGGTGGGCAGTGCATACTTCGTGGTAGGTGCGGCATGGGGGTGGATAACGGCGTTGAAACACGAAGTGACAAAGACACGAAGGACGGACGGGGGGAGCACGACGACGATTTTTTACCGCAGATGGCGCAGATGGGCGCAGATGGACGGGGGGATTAACCATCCCGGCGCGGCCGGGATAAACTCCAGTCGCAGATGGGCGCAGATGAATGATGGGCGGCTACGGGGGCAGCGGGGGGGTGCGGCGCTGCGCGAGAACAGGTGAATCTGGAGCAGGTGAGTCCCGATTGGCCGCTCTCCCGAACGGCGTTGGGCCTACAGGACATCGGAATTTCGGCGTCCATGCCTTGACAGTAGAGCTCAAGGAAATAAACGCTATTTAGGTTTGGCGGGGCGTGGTTGGCACGTATGCAGGCCGGCAATTTACATCGCCGCGGGTGGGCAGCCCAGATGAGCTAAACGCGTTTTCCGACTCCCACCTTGGCGCCTTGTGGTGAGCCGGTCGTGCTCCAAAAGCTCTGTGGCTCGGCTTTTTTTCCGCTTTCCCCAGCGCCAACGCGCCACTGCCAGTCGCTGGTATGAAGAAACTTGACCATTAACGCTCCTTTCCACCGTGATGCAGGTTGCGTTCGCCACCGTAGGTGTGAGCTGCGGCCAATCCTTGCAGTGTTTTGCTGTCTGTAATTGCATCATGCGGAATCAGCAGGTAGGACCAAGGCTTGCCGCCATTCTCGTTGGCGTGGGCCGTGGCGTGTTTGCACCAGGTCGCTGCCGCATCCGCCTTGGCACGGACAACTTCGTCCGTCATCTCATTGGCCCGTTTCGGTTCGCAAAGGAATTTCTCGGTCTTCGTCTCAATCACGAAGTCCGGCTCGTAGGCCGACTCGTTTGTGTAGTAAATTTGGAAGTCGCCTTTGGCGGGCTTGAACCACTTCAGCACGTCATCTTCGTTCTCAAGGATCACCGCGAACCGACGTTCAGGATCAGAATCGAACTTCTGGATCGGATAAAGGCACTTGCGGAACCCGCCAAAGACCATCGAGCCAATACGGTCACGCTGACCATCGGGGATCGGGATGCGGAAATCCCGCACGTTCTCATCGGCTGCGACCGAGTAGTTGTTGGCCCGCAAGACGCGGAATCCGTTCGTTACGTGGGCCTCATAGGCGTTGGCGGACTCAACGAAATGCGGCTGCATCTGCGAATGAACCAGATTCACCAATGTCTGCTGGTGATACTGCAGGACGTTGGTCACGTCGTCCTCGTCCGTCAGATATGTCCGCAGTTTCGCCACGACCTGCCCGGAGAGTTTATGCAGCAGTTCGGCATTGTCGTCATAGCACACATCGTTAAAATCAATGAGACCGCGCACCAGGTAGTCTTCGGGACGGTTCTCCTTGATGATGCCCGATCCGTCCTGCAGCCGATACCGCTGGTTCTCGTGCAGGTGTTGAATCAGAATGTCCTGGGCGACCGGCTGGAGGTTGATGTTTCGCACGTCAAGGTCAAAGTCCTCATACCGACACGTCACCTCGCCCGGAACCACCACAATCTTCGGCACATCAATGGACAACTCGCGGTAGAGGTCCGTGGTCTTCTGCACCACCTCGGCCACGTTCACGGCCTCGACGATGGCTTCGAGCACGCCCTGGGCCGGCCGGACGATCTCCTGAACCTTCCGCACGATCTCCCGCTGAATCGTGGCGTCCGCCAACTGCGCGCTTCCCTTGAGTCGCTCATACTGCTTGATGATCTGGTAGGTCGCCTTGGCGACATCCTGTTCTTCAGGCTTCTCAAAGAGCTTCCTTTGCGCAGATACGGGCTGCTCGGCTGTCGCAGGGTGAGCCGGGACGACACCGCCGGAGATCGCCTGCTCAAACGCGCTCTTAACCTCCACCGCCTTACGACCTGCCTCGGGGATGTCGCGCCCGATCACCACGCCCGCCCGGATGATCGAGTTCGGGTCATTGGCGTGGTCCACAATCTCCTGGAACTTGTCGTGTGAAACGATTGTCAGTCGATCCACGGCAGGCACGCCCACTCGCTTGCCATACGGCAGTCGCAGGCCGCGCCCGATGGACTGCTCCACGAGTGTCCGCGAGTTGGCCGCCCGCAGCGGGACGATGGTGTAGAGGTTGGTCACGTCCCATCCTTCCTTGAGCATGTTAACGTGAATGACGATCTCGACCGGGTTGTCCGGATGCTCCACGGTCAGCAATTGCTGGACGTTCTCATCCTTTTCCTCGCCGCGGATATTGGAGTGGACCTGGATGACCTTGCCCTTGTACCGGCCTTCGAAGAACGCGTCGCCCTCGATCACCTGCTGCAGGGCATTGGCATGGGCTGTGTCTGTTGCCACGACCAGCATGAACGGCTTAACGATCGGCTTGTCATTGTTGCGGGCGTACACCTCCAGTTCAACCTTGGTGTTCTCGTGAATCCGCACGCCATCCTCAAGCTTGATCTTCTCGAGTCCCGCCGCGTCATAATTCCTCGGATTGAAGTTCTCCCGCGTCGCCACCGCCGGTTCTTTGACGAATCCGTCCGTCATCGCTGAGGCCAGCGGATAGCTGTAGATGACATTCTTGAACGGTACAGAGTGTCCGCCGGTCTCCACCTGCGGGGTGGCCGTCAGTTCCAGGCCGAGAATCGGCTTAAGCTCATTGATGGCCCGCACGCCCGCGGTCGCCCGGTAGCGATGGCTTTCGTCCATCAGCATCACCAGGTCGTCCAGGCCGGCCAGGTAATCGAAGTAGCTCTGGCCGATGTATTCACTGAGCCGCTTGATGCGCGGCGAGTTGCCGCCGCGTACTTCGCTGTTGATCTTCGAGATGTTGAAGATGTTGATGTGAATACCGTCGTCATATAGGCGTCTCCCGCGCACGCCCACGCCGGATTCATAATTATCGCCTGTGATGATCTCCGGCGGGTTGGTCGTGAACTCGCCGATTCCCTTGAATACGTATTTCGGTGTGTTAGGCGTAAAATCAGCGATCAGTTTGTTGTAAATGGTCAGATTTGGCGCCAGCACAAAGAAATTGCGAATGCCCTCGGCCTGGTGCAGGTAGGCGATAAACGCGCCCATAAGCCGGGTTTTGCCCACGCCGGTGGCCAAAGCGAAACAGAGTGATGGAAAATCCCGCTCGAAGTCCGTGACCATCGGGAATTCAGTTTTCACTGCCTGCAAAGCCGCGGCTACATCTGCATTCTTTTCCAGCGGCAGAATGTCGCAGATGCGGGCCAGAATTTCCAGCGATTCACGCTGCGGTGGCCGGAGGCTCAGGCGGTTGCTGATGGTGTTTATGTGGGGATTCATTTGGCTTCCATAATAATATCGGCCTTTTCCACCACGGTGCGTGCCAGTTCCACGCACCTGCGGCATATTGCCTGATCAGGCGGGCTGTGCGGTACGACTGAGGGCGTTGGGTATTTGGAATCCACGTAGATAGAGTCCAGAAGTTCACAATCCTCCCTACTAAGCCCC
>JAJZCR010000038.1 GCA_021851715.1 Planctomycetota bacterium | reverse complement strand
GTCGCAAGGCCTAAGTCTTCTCACCGCCGGACCACGATTTTCACCGGCGCAACAGGGCTGGTCGTATGACCCGCTCCTTGACATAAATTCTCCGACGGGGAGCCGCTAAGGCTCCCCGTTTTATTTTGGCGTGGACGGCCATTTTCACACCGTGAGCCGCCGGTGACCGGGGCAAAAGTCTGATCGATGGCCAAAGCGTGCTATAATTCATTGATTCGGATAACAGGATAGATACCATGCATATTGAAGATATTTTTAGCCGCGATCGCACTACTTTTTCATTTGAGTTTTTTCCTCCCAAGACGGATGCAGCCGCCGAGCAGCTTTTTGCGCATATTCGGCAGCTTGAACCGCTCAAGCCATCTTTTGTTTCAGTCACGTATGGAGCAGGCGGTTCCACACGGCAGCGCACGCACGAATTGGTATTGCGGATCCGCCGCACCACCACCCTGGAACCGATTCCCCATCTGACCTGCATCCGTCATAGCCGCGTGGAAATTGAAGAAATTTTGACCCGTTACGCTCAAGCCGGGGCCGGCAATATCCTGGCTCTGGCGGGCGATCCACCAAGGGATTCTCCCGATTACGACCGCGCCAACGATGATTTCCAGCATGCCGGGGATCTGGTGCGGTTTATCAGAGAATTTAACCGTGGCGGAACTCATCCGGACAAACGCGGCTTTGGCATCGGTGCGGCGGCGTTCCCGGAGGGACACCCATGCACGCCCAACCGGCTTATGGAAATGGATTATCTTAAGGCCAAGGTGGACGCCGGCGCGAATTATCTTTGTACGCAGTTGTTCTTCGACAACCACGATTTCTACGATTTTCGCGATCGTTGTGAACTGGCCGGAATTCGGGTGCCGATTTTGGCCGGTATCATGCCCATCACTTCCCTGGCGGGAATACAGCGCATGGCCGAATTGGCTCTGGGCACGCACTACCCCGCTCCCCTGTTGCGGGCCGTCCGCCGCTGCGGGGAAGATCCGGACGCCATCCGGCGGGTCGGCATTCACTGGGCTACCGAACAGTGCCGTGATTTATTGGATCAGAATGTACGAGGCATCCACTTCTACACGCTCAACCATTCCGGCGCAACGTTGGAAATTTTCAAAAATCTCGGCGCAGTGGATGCCGTCAGCCTGGGCGCAGGTGGAGGTTTGTAGCTAATTCAGGAGTCGGCCATGCATACACTTCAGGACCTGCTGGAGGAAAATCTGTGGCGGCAATATGTGACTCTTAACCCCCAGGTGAAAGTCATTCACCGTCTGTTGCGCGCCCGCGGAGAACAGATCGTCAACGATCACCTTGCCCTGAGAACCTTCGGTGACCCGCGCGTGGGACTGGATGTCATGGCCCAACCCTTTGTGCAACTGGGTTATCGCTGCGCCGGGGATTACACCTTCATTGAAAAAAAGCTGCGGGCGAGGCACTATGAACATCCTGACACCATTCAACCCAAAATATTCATCAGCGAATTAAAATTGGAGCAATGTTCCCCCGCACTGCGGAATTGTGTCGATTCGTTGCTGGATCAAATGCCGTCCGGGGCCGCAAACGTCTGGTATTTCCCCGGCAGCGGGCGATTGTGGAAACTCTCCTATCAGCAATATGAAAGCCTGCAGGTGGAATCCGAATATGCCGCCTGGGTGGCGGCTTTCGGCTTTATGGCCAACCACTTCACCGTGCTGGTCAACGCGTTAAAAACATTCGACGGCATCCAGAACCTGAATATTTTTCTGCGTGGGCACGGGTTTAAGCTCAATACCGCCGGCGGCGAGATCAAGGGTTCGCCGGCAGTATTTCTGGAACAGTCCTCCACGCTGGCCGACAAAGTAACCGTGGAATTTTCCGATGGCATCAATACCATCCCGGGGTGCTACTACGAATTTGCCCGACGCTATCCGTTACCCGATGGCCGGTTGTATCAGGGATTTGTCGAAAAATCCGCGGATAAAATATTTCAAAGCACGGATCATTCCCCGTAGCGATCTCCCGCGGGCCGGCCCGGTAATTCCTCATCCATGCACCATCCGCATGCAGCACCAGGGCTTAGCCCGGCAACGTGGCAATACCGTGCCGCCGCTGAAAATCGTAGAGTTTGGGCAGGTGCAAAATTTTTGTCAGCTCATCCAGAGCCGCACGGGATTCGGTGATAAGCCGGGGATCGGCCAGATCCCGCGGTGAAAGCCGATCGCGATAATGGCGCTTGATCCACTGGCGCAGCCTCCGGGCCAACGCCGGCGTCAACATCACACCGCGATGCACCGCCGCAAGTTCCGCGGGCGTAACCGGAACCCGCAGCCGCAAACATGCCGGGCCGCCGCCGTTGTGCATGCTCTGGCGGACATTGATGAACTCCAGCCGCGAAAACGTTCCCTGGTCCTGCAGCGATTGCAGCACGGCCATCGCCCGGCGATGGCGCTGACACTCCTCCGGAGCCAGCCACAACCTGCGCCCGTCCGGCAAGGTTAATAATTGACTGTTAAAAAGATACGTATCCACGGCGTCGGCCAGGGAAAAACGCCGGGCGGGCACAATATGCACGACCGGCTCGGCGCGAAATAGCGTGCGATACCGCTGGCGAATGTCCTCCACCGCCCCGGCGGCAAAGGCGTGTTCATGGCAGATCAGAACATTGTCCTGGGAAAGAGAAATAACATCATTATGAAACACGCCCGCATCAATGGCCACGGGGTTTTGCCGGATGAACCCAACAGCCCGGGAATGCAGCCCGTGGTTGCGGGCGACTGCCGCGGAAGCCGCGGCGGTTTGTCGGGCCGGAAAGCGATGCCCAGGCCGCCCGCCGCTGTCAGCATGGGCCGCCGTGTCGATGCCATAGATAAAAAGCTCCAGCCCCCGCCGCCCGCCAGGCGGCACCAGCCGCAATTGATTGGCGGCTCCCTCATCGCCAAGGGCCGGTACCGGGGGCAATGGATCATGGTGTACGAAAAATTGCGGCGCGCTGAAAATCGTCCGCAAGATGCGCGCC
Organism: Planctomycetota bacterium; assembly: GCA_021851715.1. Classification (GTDB taxonomy): domain Bacteria; phylum Planctomycetota; class Phycisphaerae; order WQYP01; family WQYP01; genus JABEVA01. Next base: position 31,928 of record JAJZCR010000038.1, on the reverse strand, counting down.
GTCGTGGCCGCTTCTATGGACCGGTGTAATTGCCCGATGAGATTGGCAGGGGTGAAGTGGATGCGCCCATCGGCGCAGTCCGCCGACGGCGACACACTTGCGGCATTGGCCGCCCACATGGCCGCTGCACTCCACGCCGCCGCCAGCGGCGGCGCATGCCGCATGGCCCGGCGGATCACCTGGGCATCGGAACCGCAGAATCCCAACCGCCGCAGCAAGCCCAAATCCGGCCGTTCGTGCGGCGGCAGCACCAGTTGCGTTATCCCCAGCCCCGCCACCAATTCCATCTTCGCCAGGCCCTGCAAAGCGGCCAATTGTGGATTGGCCGTCTGTTGACCATGTTTCATCGAGGCCAGATTGCCCCACGCAACGCCCGCGTAATTGTGCGTTGGTCCCACCAGCGCATCGCATTGGATTTCTGCAGTCGTGTTCATCCGCTTATTCCCGGTGGCAGCCACGATGGTGCCGGCCTGGCGGATTCCAGCGATGCCACAGGGTAATCGCAATAATCCGCAGAATAATATCCGGCGGGTCGATGGTTGCCGCTGTAGCCCGTGCCGCCAAAAGGCAACTCGCTGGAGGCTCCGGTGGTAGGGCGGTTCCAATTGATCACGCCTGCTTTGATGCCCCCGCGAAATGCTTCATATAAATCCTGCCGGTCGGTGATAATGGCCGCCGCAAGTCCATAGCGCGTGCGGCCTGCCTCCACCATGGCCGCCTCAAAGTCCGCCACGCGAATAACCTGAAGCAACGGACCAAAAATTTCTTCGTCGCGGCGATCGGCCATCGCCGTAACATCCACAATGCCGGGCGTAAGCAGCGCCGGAGATTCCGGTCGTGCCCCCGCCAACAGCAAAGCCGATCCACCTGCAGCCACCATCGCCTGCTGGGCCTGTAAAACCTTCAATGCCGCGGCCCTGGTTACCAGCGGCCCCATGAACGGCTCGGGACGCAGGTGGTGCGGTCCGATGCGCAGTTGCTTCGTTGCGCGCACAAGCTCTTCCACGATAGCCTCCCCGGCACCACCCCGCGGCAGCACCAGCCTGCGGGCGCAACTGCACCTTTGACCAGCCGTGATAAATGCCGACACAATGGTGGTCATTACCGCCGCCTTGATGTCCGCAGCCTCCCAGATGACCAGCGGATTATTTCCGCCCATTTCCAGTGCCACGATGCGCTGCGGAAATTCCACAGACGCTTTCGCCAGAGCCATGCCTGACCGAAAGCCGCCGGTGAAAAATAATCCGTCCAGATCCGGCTCTTCGCCCAGGGCCTGGCCCACCCGCCCATCGCCTTGAATCAAATTAAACACCCCCGGGGGAAGCTGCGCTTCCCGCCAGAGTTCCGCCATCCACCGGCCCACGCCCGGCGTAAGTTCGCTGGGCTTGAAAACGATGGTATTACCCGCCAACAATGCCGGCAAAATATGGCCATGCGGTAGATGCCCGGGCATATTAAACGGTCCGAGCACCGCAATTGCCCCATGCGGCCGAAACCGGGTGCAGCCCGTGGCATCCGGCAAATCGAGCCTGCTCTGGGCGCGCCGGATGGCATACGCCCGGCACGCAATGGTGAATTTAGCCCGCATCGCCGCTATTTCCGCCAGCGCTTCCCAGTCTGGTTTGCCGGTTTCCGCCGATATAACCGCCGCCAGCTCTACCCGATGCTTTTCCAGCAAGTCCGTAAAACGGGCCAGAAATTCGGTTCGTTGACTGATGCTCAGGCCGGCCCAGGAGCCAAAAGCCGCTTTGGCAGCCGCCACCGCCTGGTGAACCTGCTCTGCATCTCCAGCGCGGCCCCGCCACACCATCGTCTCATCCAACGGATTGTGCGACTCAAAAATCGCGCCACGGCCCGCCCGCCAGTTGCCGCCGATGAATAGCTCGCTGGCATCAGCCATGGCCATTCCCCCGCACAGTCGCGCCCGCCCCGCTGCGCAGGGCTACGTAGCGAATGTTGTCACCCACTTTTACCAATAGCGCCTCTGCGCTGGGGCCGTCAATTTGCACACCCCCATCGGCATCCACCTGTACACCCGCCCGGCACGTCCGAAAATCCAGCGCCGTATTCGATAATGCCACAGCATCTGCGCCCTCCGGCAGGGCGGCGATGCGATGGACCTTTCCCACGCGGCTTTCCCGCACCGTGCGAATCTTATCGCGGAGGCAACCCACCACCGCTCCGGCCTCAAATATGTCCACCATATTTTCAAAGACAAAGCCTTCATCCTGCAAAATTTTCAGCGCCGGCTGCGTGGCCGGATGCACCTTGCCGATGGCCTCCTGGGCCGCGGATCCCAGCAACGGAATATAAATGGGGTGCCGCGGCATTAATTCCACAATAAACCGCTTGTCTACCATGGTCAGATAATCCGCCCTGGGAAAGTCGATATCAAAAAAATGCCGGCCCACCGCATCCCAAAAGGGCGAATGGCCGTCGGCATCAATCTTCCCGCGCATTTCCGCAATCACGTGCGGATCAAAACGCTGTGGAAACTGCGCCATGAACAAAAAACGTGACAGCGACAGCAACCGCCCATTACCATCCTTGCGGTACTCCGGCAACAAAAACAAACTGCCCACAATCGCCGGCCCATCATACATAATGGTCAACTCCAGCACCGGCATGGTTTTGTTGATGCCCAGCATTGGAGAAACCAATGGAATGCTGCTGATGCGATAGCTGAAAAATGGATCAAACCCGCCCACCTTGGAAACCATGCCGCAAACCCCCGCCGGCCGACCCGTGGCGGTATCCTCCAGAATAAACAAATACGTCTCCCCGCGGGGCTTTTCGGGATGAATAACAAACGCATCCATCGATTCTTCAATGCGCCGTTGCAGAAGTTTTTTATCCGGCGGCAACGTGGTCATGCCATAACCCGCCTGACGGGCCATGACCAGCAGCGATTCCAGGTCAGCACTGCGAATTGGGCGAAGCACCAGCATAAAATTCCCCTTTATGCATTCTATCGGCCTGATCACAATTTCGCCCGCTTCATTTTCATGGGCTTGGCCGGAAGGGGGACCGGAAATTGCCGCCGGGAAGCAGAACCTGCCCGGTCAACTGTAGTCGCCCGCGGCCGCTTTCAGAAGCAATAGTGCCGCCAGCGATGCCCGGGGCACCAATGATTCCAGCAGCAGATATTCCTGCGGGCTGTGGATGTCACCACCCACCGGCCCCATGGAATCCAGCGTGGTTAAGCCGTTGGCCGCCAGGCGGTTGCCGTCACACGTTCCGCCGCTGCTTTGCCAGGAAATATTCAAACCCAGCTCCGCGCCGCATGCACAAGCCCGCCCCAGCCACCGCAGCATGGCGGTATCGGCCACACGAGGTGGCGCATGAAAGTCCCCCAGGACCTCAGTGGAAAATCCATCCCGGCTGGAAATATCCGCGGCCACGGCATCCAGGTGTGAACGCACCTGCGCCCCCTGTTCTTTGGAGCTAACACGTACATTCAACCGGCACAGCGCCAGCGCGGGCACCACATTCAGCGCTCCGCCGCCTTCAATCTGGCCCACGTTCACGCTCACTGCGTCCATTCGGCCGATCACGGTATTGATCCGGACCACCGCTTCGGCCAGGGCCGCAATCGCGTTACGCCCGGCGGTAATATCACGCCCCGCGTGCGCACTGCGGCCCCGCACAATAAATGTGAAATTGCCTGAACCCCTGCGATCACCGGCCAGATTGCCATTCGGCAGCGCCGGTTCAAACACCAGGCCCAGATGGTTGCGCCGCGCCGCCGCCGCCAGCAGCGGTCCGGACCCCGGTGAACCAAGCTCCTCATCCGGGTTAATCAAGACCTCCCAGCCGATGCGGCCGGCCCACGGACTTTTTTCCAGCGTTTCCAGCGCTAAGAGCATCACCGCCAGCCCACCCTTGGCATCCAGCACGCCGGGGCCGCAAAGCTTGCCGGGCGAAATTTCCCGGGCCTTTTGAAATGGGCCGTCGGGTGGGTATACCGTGTCGATATGAATTCCCAGAAAAACGCGGAACTTGCTCTCCGGTCGCTTCACCATCGAAATCGCCGGCCCCAGCGGCACGTGTTGCAACATTCCATCCGGTCCTGCAACGCTGTACGTGGGCAACCGGATGCGCTCGGCGGTAGCACCCAGCCCGACAAAATCCTCCTCCACAACCGCCGCCATCTTTTCCAATCCCGCTACATGGTGGCTGCCGGAATTGATATTCGCCCACTTGATGATTAAATCGCGCATCCGGTCACGCTGCGATGCGATAGACGCTACATGGCTCAAGTAAGCACTCATTCGTGAGCACCTCCATACTTTTCAGCCGCGCCCGGGACACCGCGGCGGTTTGATACTCTCCCCGGCAGCCAGTGGCGGCCCTTCGGCCGATGAAGTCCAACCCGGGCCTGAACGCAGATAATGTTATCTTTCGCATGGGGCAACGCAAGGGCCCATTCCGTGGCATTTTTCCGTTTTTTACGCCGCCGCTTCCGCCGTGGCCTGTGGCAGATTTCCGTGCGAGTGAATTCCCGGTGCAGATAACGTATCAGTGAAACAATGATGATATCCATGTTATCGAAGTGGACCGTCATCAGAAAGGCTTTAACACCTTTGAAACATACAGCGAAACTACCGCCACATGGCCCGGTAATAGATATTGGCTTTGGCCTGGTGCGAAGCCCGGCGTGATGCCGGCCTACCCGCCGCCGGCAACATGACCGCCCGTGAGCATCTTCAGCCGGGTTTGCCGCTTCAACTCCGTGGTAAGATCCTGCGGGCCGGCACCCTTCCACCAATGAATGGGGTAGCGCCGCCGCGCCTGGGGTGGCGGCCACCTGGACACCAGCCGCTGCACAAACGCCCGATACGCATCATCACACGTACTGATTTTTCGCGACAGATAGGCACGCATGAAAACAGGCCCGGCCCGCCGGTTCCAGCGCACGGTGCCGGCGGCAAGGTCCTGCGGCGTCAGGCCGGCCTTGAGCAGCAATGGTGTCAAGAGGCCGCGCCGCGCCGCCTCCAGCAAACGCTCCAGCCGCGGACGATAGCGGCTGTGTTCCAAAAACAGGGACAGGGACCAAATTTGTCCATAATAGGCGGCGATGCGCTGCGGGCTGCGCGTGACGACATAGCCCGCCTGGGTGGTGATGAGTTTTTTCAGCGGCCATAATTTATGGGTGGCGGCGGCCTGCTGCAGCGCGTGCCACCGCGGATAATTAAGCCAGGGTTCAAACACCGGTCGGCCGTCATGCCAGGCAATGGCTTCATTTTGCGACGCCAGTCCTTCGTCCAGCCAGGCCGGCAGATGATCCCGAAGCGAAGCATAGCTGAACTGATGCCACGCCTCGTGTGCTGCCACCGAAAACATCTCCGATGGATCCAGGCGGTACAGGGCAAAGACGCGTTTGCGGGTATAACCACCGGCGATAATCTGCAGATAGATGGGGGCCAGCGCGGGATGGGCCTGCCGGGTGTACAACGCCCACTGAATTCGATTAGCAAATACGTATCCATGCAGCGGCAGCGCTGGCACCGCCCCCGGCACCAGGCGCTTAAAGCGGGCGTAATCCGCCTCCAGCACCTGGCCCAGCATCATTCGCTCACGGGCATTGTGGATGGAGGTGAAAATAGCGTAATGGGCGGTCCGGATCAGCGATAAATGGTGCAACGCCCTGGCCGCCTGCTGCCGTGCTGAATACCCGGCGCAACCCGAAAGCACGCCGGTCATCAGCAGCATGGCCGCAGCCAGCGGCATCCGGGATACATTCCACGCATGACAACCTGGCTTGGGAGGCATAGTTTCCTCATGTCAGTTCCACCGGGCCAAACCCGGTGGACGAATTGTAGGGCACATCCACCCTCTTGGCACCCATCCCATGGCCCAGATTGCAACTTGACCGAAGTCGAGTCGTTTGGCCCAGCAAGACGGTCCAGCGCGAGCCGGTCATCGGGGTGCGGACCTCGTTGACGACCGCAATTTTTTTTACGGAGTATTCCATCATGCGCATCATGCCAGGACAGACGATATCGGTGCTAGCGGCTGTGGTCGTGGGATTATGGGCCGTCGGTTCCATCAGCCAGGCGGCCGTCGATTCCGCCCGGACCGGCAGCATCACCGGTAAAGTGGTCGATAGCCGGGGGCACGCGGCGGCCGGGGCCCTGGTCCGGCTGATCAAGATACCGCGCAATGTCAGCAAGCATCAACCGCTGGGCCGCATACTGCGGGATTTACAGCCGGGCCAGACCATCTGGGCGGTTACCGGCATCACACGCACCGCCGATGACGGCACCTTCACTGTCAATAACGCACCTGCTGGCAAATACCGCATTGTGGCCATACTGCGCGGGGCGGGTTTTGGGAGCCTGCGCAAGATCATTCACGTTTCCAGCGGGGAATCGACTGATGCCGGCACCATCGTGCTTCACCCCCGGCGACGCGGCCGGCGGTAACTTAAGCCGGGACTGGTGAACTTTTTCCGTGGGTTTTCAGCAAAGCACTGTGCGGTTATAAAAACCCCTTTGGGGAAATAGACCATGGCCCGCAGTTGCGTGATTTTTGATTTCGACGGGGTGATTGCCGATACGGAAGCTCAGCATCTTATTGCCTACAATGAAGCCCTGCTGCGACTGGCTGGCAAACTCGGTATGACCTTGCGCATTGACCCCACCTCCTACTATCAACGGTACATCGCCTTTGGCAATCGCGAAGGTTTTGCATGTATTTTGCGCGATGCGGGGGTGCAGGCTTCCGAGTCTTTGCTGCAGGAACTTTGCCAGCTTAAAGACCACATCATTGACAGCGAGCTTTCCCAGATCAGCGCCCCGCTGGCAGGCGTTAAAGATGCTCTTGCCCTGCTCACCGGGTGGAACGTGCCGCTGGCGATCTGTTCCGGAGCCAGGCGGGTGGAAATTCTGCGCATTCTGGAGGCTTTTCAGTTGCAAGATCATTTTCGGGCCATTGTGGCCATTGAGGATGTCCGCCGTGGCAAGCCTGATCCGGAAGGCTACCGCCGGGCCTTTGACACCCTGCAACTGCAATGCGATGGTGAACTGGACCCAGCACGCAGCCTGGTGATTGAAGATACCGCCGGCGGTGCGGCGGCCGCCCACGATGCCGGCCTGCGCGTACTGGGCGTGGCCACATCCAGCCCGCTGGAAAAGGTAAAAACCTGGTCGGATTTTGCCCTGGCGGATTTAAGCCGGCTGCAGCCGCAACAACTGCGGATATGGCTGCAACTGTAAATGAAATCGGTGGGGAGCCCGCACGCTGGCCCTGATTCAAAGCCCCCTATAAAGCAGCGAAGCCGGCGGCATCAACGATTGGTGCTGGATGGCGCAATCACCGCGGCCATTCTGCCGGTGCGGCCACGGTCCCGCCGATGGGAAAAAAATTCCGCTTCATCGCGATACGTACAATAATCGCCAAAATCCATCCGCGACACCCCGCGCCTGGCCAGTTGCCGGCGCACCGCCAGGTTCAGATCCACGCGGTCCTGTTGGCCGGGATCGTGAATAACCGCCTCCGCCAGGTCCGCCTGCAGCAATGCCGCGGTCACATCGCTGTTGACCGTGAAAAAATTTCGTCCTATCGCCGGGCCGATGGCTGCGGTAATTTCCGCCGGTTTAATGCCCATCTGTTCCAGCTTGCCGATGGTGTGCCCCGCCACATCGGCCGCCACGCCACGCCAGCCGGTATGCACCGCCGCAACCACCCGTCCGCGGCCTGCGGCCAGCAGTACCGGCACGCAATCGGCAATGCGCATGGTGGCCGTCACGTTGGGGCGGCTGCAGATAAGGGCATCTGCGGCCGAAGCGCCTTGAAATTCCGGCGGGACTTCGCCGCCGGCCGCTTCGCCCTGTAAACCCAGTGGCCCGGAAGGTTGTTCTCCCAATACCGCCACGTCGCAGCCATGAACCTGCCGCACCCACGCCCGAGTGGCCGCTGGCAGATTCAGGCCGGCCAGCAGTCGGCGGTAATTTTCGCTGATGTTCGCGGCGGCATCCTGATCGTCGCTGTCGGCAGGGTTGCCCAGGTTCAAGGAATCAAACGGCGGCCGCGAAACACCCCCGATCCGCGTGGAAAATGCGTGCTTCACACCCATTTCCAAAAGCCGGGGCGACTGGTAAACCACCACGCCGTTAAAACATGTGCAACGAATCAGCATGGTGGATTCAATCTCAGCCATTGGTGCGCCGGCTGGCTACCCGCCATGTCCCCGGCCGAACCGTTTAGTTGATTTTTACCCGATCAAGACCGCATTTCCCCGCTTGGCAATAAATCCAGCGAGGCGGAATTCATGCAGTAGCGACGATGGGTGGGGGCGGGGCCATCATCAAATACGTGGCCCAGATGGGCTGCGCACCGGGCGCAGCGCACTTCCGTACGCACCATCCCGTGTGAATCATCCACCTGCTCCGCCACCGCCTCGGCCGCGATGGGGGCGTAGAAACTCGGCCAGCCCGTGCCCGAATCAAACTTGGTCTCGGAGGCAAATAAATCCTGCCCGCAGCACGCACAGCGGTACGTTCCGGGCGTTTTGGTGTTCCAGTATTTGCCCGTGAACGGCCGTTCGGTTCCGGCCTCGCGGGCGATGTGGTATTGCTCCGGGGTAAGAAGGGCTCGCCACTGGGCATCGGTACGGCTTTGCCAATGGGTGCTGCCACAGGAAGAAGAGGGTGCATCGGTCTTGCAGGCGGATGCTCCCGGCCCGGACTGGGGATCCACTGACTTCATAAAATCTCCTTCAAGTGAACGTTGACCGATCAAAGGCGTATCATGGAGGCGTGGCCGGCGGTGGCTTTCTTCCCGTTTCCCAGGTGGCAGGAAGCGCTGATGCCGCGCAGTTCAAAATAGCGCTGGTGGTAATCTTCAGCCCGATAAAATGTGGCGGCAGGTTCAACGGCTGTAACCACGGCGGATGCGTATTGCCCGCTGGTATTGCGCCGCTGTTTTTCCGTTTCCGCTGCTTCTTTTTGTCCAGCGTTGTGATAAAACACCACGCTGCGGTATTGCGTGCCATGATCCGGTCCCTGATAATTCAGCGTGGTCGGATCGTGATTTTCAAAAAAAAACTCCAAAAGCTGCTGATAGGTTACCTGGCCGGGGTCGTAAAGCACCTGCACTACTTCGGCATGGCCGGTGCGGCCCGTACAAACATCGCGATAGGTTGGCTTAGCCAGATGGCCGCCTTCGTAGCCGCAGGCCACATCGACAACGCCAGGCACTTGGCGAAAGGTGGCCTCCACGCCCCAAAAGCAACCCGCTCCAAAATCAGCCCGTTCTACATCGGCCATGGTAAAAGCTCCGCTGTGCCACACCCGCGCCCGCTGGAACGCCAAGCCGCCCGATCGCCGGCGTTGCGCCTCTATCGAAATGATAGCACGCGTCAGCCCGAAAATCCTATCCCCCCTCCCCGCGCCTCCGCATGTGGCCAATGGGAAGGGGGTCAGGTACCATTTTTTGCAGGGCCGGCTTCCCCGCCGCCAACTGCATTGAACGCGCCGCGTAGCCGGCTGGGCCCCTCCAGCCGCGGCAAACCCAACGGTACAACCACCAGCAGACTAATCCTGGCCTGATGAAAATATCCGCCGCTTCGCATCCGGTTTTTGTTGCGCCATCGTCCAGCCCGGTCTCCCGACGACTGTCGGGATCTTCGGGACCGTGGCGTCCCGGTGAATCGGGACTTCCGCCCGCGGCGCACGCCTCTCTCGCAACGCTCCGTCCGCGCCACCCGTAGTCGCCTGACCCGAAAATCAAACCTATTGACGCTTCGCTGACGCGAATTTGCCGGACACCATTGGGTGGCGCTACCAAGGACGCCAAGTATGTACCGTTCCGGGCGTGAATTATTCTTAGCGCCATTTGATCGGGATCGTCTCTCGTTCGGGTGTCCGTATCGTAAATCTCGTATTTTGGGCCGTTTACGCGAGTCGCGAATCTTGACACCGTTTGACGTGGTACCTTTATTTATTACCGCCGCCTTAATTGACAAAAGGTTCATCAATGGATAAAAAACGCTCATGCCGCGACGCTTGCGCATCACCGATGGTGGTCTGACCTATCACGTGCTTACTGGAATCGACGCTGCGTCCACGCGGCCGACGACCGGCCCGCCCCATCAAAAACTCCCGACACCGTTGAACTGTCTGGGGGTGTGGCTGGGGGCGGCACTATGGTTGTTGGCGTTGGCCGTATTTACGCCCGCGGCGCAGGGGCGAACCGCGCCGCAGTTGTGGTTTTACTATTCCACCAATCTGCTGGTGAACGCCAATGTCCGCACCTTGGATCGGATCTGGCGTAAGGCGGCCGCGGATGGTTATTCCCACGTGCTGCTGTGCGATTCCAAACTCGCCCGGCTCGGATCGCTGGGGGCCATGCACCGGCGTTACCTGGCCCATCTGGCCCACGTGATGGCTCTGGCCCGGCAATTGCATCTGACAGTGGTGCCGGATGTTTTTCAGGTCGGTTATTCCAATGACCTGCTGTCCAATGATCCGGCGCTGGCGGCGGGGCTGCCGGTGCGTGATGTCAAATTCATCGTGTGCAGCGGGGTGGGGCGGGTATGGCGAAATCCGGAGTTTGGATTTTCAGTCCGACCCGCTTGGAAGGATGCCAGCGTGCGGCTGCATGGGAATGTGGCTGCCATCCAGAACAACCGCGGTAACAGCCGCATGGTTTTCGCCTTGACCGTGCAGCCATTTCATGCTTATCACATCCGGGTGGATATTCGCACCCGGCGGTATACCGGCCGGCCGCATATTGTGGTGCTGGCACGCAGAAACGCGTCTTTGCAGTATCAGCGGATCAACGTGCGGTCCACCCAGCCTTGGCGTCGTTATGATGTGGTGTTTGATTCACTGGCCCACCACCACGTGAACGTCTATTTGGGCGTGTGGGGCGCGGCCAAGGGCCTGCTGGAGTGGAGGAATTGGCACATTGCCGTGGCGGGACTGGTCAACGTGTTGAGCCGACCGGGATCGCCCACAGTGGTGCGGGGTTTTCAATCCGGGATAGACTACCGGCCCATTCATGATCCGCTGCTTGGCACCACGCCTTATGCCGGAAATTACACCGCCTGGCACAAATGCCCGTCCATTCACTTCCTGAAAGCTGTACCCAACGGCACTGTGGTGCGGGTTTCATGGTTTTATCCGCCGATATTTTATGGTGGCCAGGTAGCCATATCGCTGGGCAGCTCGCGGACCATGGCGTTGTTCCGACAGGAAATCAGGAGTGTTGGCGAGGCGATGCATCCGCAGGGTTACATGATGAGCTTTGATGAAATCCGCTGCATGGGATGGGGACAGGATGGCGGGCGGACGCACCGGTCGCCGGGCCAGGTGCTGGCCCGGAGCGCTGGTTATTGCACCCGCCTGCTGGGCGCGGCCCAGGGGTATATCTGGTCGGATATGTTTGATCCCTACCACAATGCCCACGCCCATTATTACCTGGTCCATGGCTCGCTGGCCGGCTCCTGGCGGGGGCTTTCGCGAAAAGTGGTGGTGATGAACTGGAACTTTGGTCGGCGTGCTGCTTCGCTGAAGTTTTTTGCCACGCGTGGCTATCGCCAGATTATCGCGGGTTACTACGATTCACCGCTGGCTAACTTGCGTTTATGGATGGCTTCCGCCGCCGGTATGCACGGCATCATCGGCTACATGTATACGACTTGGCGGGGGAATTACCATAAGCTTCGGGCATTTGCGCAAATGGTGCGACGTTAAAAGCCGAGGCGGAGGCGATGCCAACACGAGCCAGAGAGGGGCTGCTACGGCCACGCGACCAGCGGGCTAACGTCGCTCGATCCTCATCCTTGAGCGTGATTGGGGGGGGGCAATTGGCATAGCGTTCTCCTTTATAAGAATAACGCCCGCAATACAAAGTAAGTTGCAATAATGATGAGACACTACACTAGCGCGTTACGGGCGGCCACAAACGCCGCGACCGCCCGGTCTAAATCGGCGGTTTCGTGGGCGGCGGAAAGCTGCACCCGAATGCGCGCCTTGCCCATGGGTACCACGGGATAGCTGAAGGCCACCACGTACACTCCGTGCGCCAGCAGCAGTTCCGCCATCCGGACCGCCTGCCGCGCTTCGCCAAACATCACCGGTACAATCGGGTGCTCGCCGGGTATCAGGGTAAAACCCGCCGCGGTCATCCTGGCTCGGAACCCGGCGGCATTGGCCCGCAGTTTTTCGCGCAAAGGCCGGGCGTTTTTCATCATCCGCAGCGCCGCCAGGGAGGCTTCCACCACGCAAGGGATATTGGCATTGCTGAACAGATAAGGCCGGGAACGCTGGCGCAATAAATCAATCAGCGGTTTTTTGCCGCTGGTATAACCGCCGCCGGCCCCACCCAGCGCTTTGCCCAATGTGCCGGTGATAATATCCACCCGGTCCATCACGCCAAAGTGTTCAGGCGTTCCCCGCCCTGTGGTACCCATAAAACCCACCGCGTGCGAATCGTCGACCATGACCAGGGCGTGGTAACGGTCCGCCAGATCGCAGATGGCCGGCAGATCAGCCAGGTGGCCATCCATGGAAAACACCCCATCCGTAGCGATGAGTCGAAATCGCGATCCGTCATCCACCGCCTGCCGCAGTTGCTTTTCCAGGTCCGCCATGTCGTTGTTGCGGTAGCGGTAACGGCGGGCCTTGCAAAGACGGATGCCGTCGATAATGGAAGCGTGATTGAGTTCGTCGCTGAGCACCGCATCCTGAGCGTCGAGAATGGTTTCAAACAAGCCGCCGTTGGCATCAAAGCAGGACGAATACAAAATGGTGTCCTGCGTGCCCAGGAATTCGCTCAGGGCGTTTTCCAGTTCGCGGTGAATGTCCTGGGTGCCGCAGATAAACCGCACCGAGGCCATGCCGTAACCGCGCTCATGCAGGGCCTGGGCGGCCGCGGCCACAATTTCCGGGTGGTTGGCCAGCCCCAGGTAATTGTTGGCGCAAAAATTAAGCATGGGGGCGGAACTGCCCACGCGCACATGTGGGCCTTGCGGCGAGATGAGGATACGTTCCTGTTTTTCCAGGCCCTGCTCGCGGATCTCCCGCAGTTGCAGTTCCAGATGCCGGGCTATGGCGTCGAACATAGATGTTATTCTCCAGGCGGCATTAGTCATCGGCCCAGTTGAGAATCACTTTGCCACTGCGTCCGGAAAGTATGGCCTCGAAGCCGCTTTGAAAGTCGCGATAGTCAAAGCGATGCGTAATGACCGGAGAAATGTCCAGGCCGCTTTGAATCATGGCGGTCATTTTATACCAGGTTTCGTACATTTCCCGCCCGTAAATGCCCTTGATGGTAAGCATGTTAAAAACGACGGTGGTCCAGTCGATGGCAATGGGTTCGGTGGGAATGCCCAGCAAGGCGATTTTGCCGCCGTGGCACATATTGGCCAGCATGTCGCGCAGTGCCGCGGGGCTGCCGGAAACCTCCAGGCCCACATCAAAACCTTCTTTCATACCCAGTTTCTTTTGGGTATCGGCGATGCTGGATTGGCTCACATTCAGGGCGACAGTTGCGCCCAGTTGCTGGGCCAGTTCCAGCCGATGAGGGTTTACATCTGTGACCACAATGTACCGGGCTCCGGCGTGGCGGGCTACGGCTGCGGCCATCAGGCCGATGGGGCCGGCACCGGTAATCAGCACATCTTCGCCCAGCACATCAAACGACAAGGCGGTATGAACGGCATTGCCAAAGGGATCAAAAATTGAGGCGATTTCCAGGGGCATGGTGGGCGGATGAGCCCAGATATTGCTTACCGGCAGGGCAATGTACTGGGCAAACGCCCCCGGGCGATTCACCCCTACCCCGCGGGTATCTTTGCATAAATGCCTGCGGCCCGCCAAACAGTTGCGACACCGTCCACATACGACGTGACCTTCGCCGCTGACCAGTTCGCCCGGCGAAAAATCGTGGACGTTGGCACCGACGGCTTCCACCCGCCCGACAAATTCATGGCCCACCGTCATGGGAACGGGAATGGTTTTTTGGGCCCACGGATCCCAGTTGTAAATATGCACGTCGGTGCCGCAAATGCCGGTCTTGAGCACCCGCACCAGCACGTCGTTGATGCCGATGGTCGGAACCGGGACAGTCTGTAGCGAGAGCCCCTTTTCGCGTTTGGATTTCACAAGAGCCTGCATGGTGGACTGCACAGTGGGTACCCCTTTCTAACGAACAGGCCAGCATAACACACCGTTTGTCGGCGACAAGCTCGGTAAACCCGGCGCTGCCGCCGGGGGTGGTGCGGCAATATATTCTGGCCAAGTTATCCTGCGAGCATAGGATGGCCTTGCTGACCGACGCGGCTCAATGGGGTCATTTTGGCCGCTAAGGCAGGCTGGAAGCCCGCCCCTCAAGGGTTCCATGCAGAACGCTTTGAGATAGCACGCGGGCCATTGATGACCGTGTGAAAATGTTGGTGGGGCGATGTCTGGGGAACGTGCGGGCACCATGCCCGCGGCTAAACGTGGTAAACGCTGCGGGGCTTTTGCCACCAGAGTGCCACGCCAGAGTTTAAGTCCGCTTGCCGAGAGAGCCGCGCCCATGCACAATACAGCACACTTCCGGCGGCCTGGGCCGACCGCCGGCGGATCAGTGCGGCGGCGATGCTGCGGGAGCAGAGCGTCAATGGTCCTTGGATGTGTGGAGTAACAATCGTCGGTGGTTCTGCTTAAAACAATCAATTTAGTCAAACGCTACGGTGGCCGCAGTGTTGTCAATAACGTGGCTTTCGATGTAGATCACCGCGAAGTGGTGGGACTATTGGGCCGCAATGGTGCCGGTAAAACCACCACGTTTCGCATGGTGATCGGCATGATCAAGCCCGATTCGGGCACAGTGCTGTTTGACGGGGAAGATATTACGCACCTGCCGATGTATCAGCGGGCGCGCCGGGGCATGGGCTATCTTTCCCAGGAGCCTTCGGTTTTCACCCGCCTGACGGTGGAACAAAATCTTCAGGCCATATTGGAAACCACGCACCGCAGTCGAGCCCAGCGTCGCGTCGAAGCCGAACGGTTGCTTACGCAGTTCGGCCTGAAAATTATTCGGCGGCAAAAAGTGTATACCGTCTCGGGCGGCGAACGACGGAAATTG
Source organism: Planctomycetota bacterium (assembly GCA_021851715.1). GTDB lineage: Bacteria > Planctomycetota > Phycisphaerae > WQYP01 > WQYP01 > JABEVA01. The sequence goes on along the minus strand of JAJZCR010000038.1, from coordinate 16,850 downwards.
GAAATCGCCCGGGCGCTTATTACCAATCCATCCTTAATTTTGCTCGATGAACCCTTCAGCGGAGTGGACCCCATTGCCGTGGAAGACCTCCAGCAGGAAATCCGCCAACTCAAGGATGGTCTGGGTAAAACCATTTTAATCACCGATCACAATGTGGAGCGAACCCTGGAAGTATGTGACCGAGCCATCATCATTTCCGATGGCAAGGTGCTGGCCCAGGGAACCCCGCGGGAACTCATCAACAACCCGCTGGTCCGGCAAACCTATCTCGGTCATTCCTTCAAGGGCGATGAATTCGGATAGGTGAGGAGTACGGAAGGGGCGTGCGGGCGTCGATGCCCGGTGACCGTGCCGCCTCTGGCCGATGTCGCGGATTGCTGCTAACATGCCCCGCGATAACCGCGGTGGCGCAATCGTGAGGTTGATATCAACATGATGGAACAACGTTATATTTCCATTGACCTGGGGGCGGAATCAGGGCGGGTGATGTTGGCCCGCGTTGGAGAAAATGGGATTTTCCTGGAGGAAATTCAGCGTTTTGCCAACGGCCCGGTGGCTGCCGCGGGTACGCTGTATTGGGACATCCTGCGGTTGTGGCAGGAAATTCAGACGGGCATAGCCAAAATTACCGCTGAAAATCCTGCGATTGCCGGCATCGGCATCGATACCTGGGGAGTGGATTTTGGCCTGCTGGATGGCCAGGGGCAACTGCTGGCCAATCCGGTGCATTACCGCGACAGCCGTACACAAGGCATGGTGGAAAAATTCTTCGGTGGCATGCCGCGGGAAAAGGTTTTTGGCATCAGCGGCATTCAAACCATGGAACTCAACACCCTGTTTCAACTCATGGCGTTGAAGCAGCACAACCCGGCCATGCTGGACCATGCCAAAACGCTTTTGTTTATTCCGGATCTCATCGCGTATTGGCTGACCGGGCGGGCGGCCAACGAGTATACCATTGCCAGCACGTCGCAAATGCTCGACGCCAAGCGGCAGCAGTGGTCGCCAGAAATACTCTCTGCGATGGGGGTGTCTGGTGCGTTGTTTCCGCCGATGCTGTATCCGGGTCGCTGCGACTCGAATTTCGGGCCGGTGCAAGATTCGCCGGGCCAGGCCATCAAGGCGGCCGGGGTACCCGTGCTGGCGGTAGGCAGCCACGATACGGCCAGCGCCGTTGCCGCAGTGCCCGCCAGCGGGGAAGACTGGTTGTTTTTATCCAGTGGCACATGGAGCCTGCTTGGTGTGGAAATTGCCACGCCCGTGCTGACCGCAGCGGCAATCCGGTACAACGTTACCAACGAAGGTGGTGTGGGTGGGCGCATTCGACTGCTTAAAAATATTCCCGGCCTGTGGCTGCTGCAGGAATGTCGTCGAGCCTGGGCCGCACAGGGGAAGGATTTTGACTATAAAACACTCGTCCAATTGGCACGCGAGGCCCCGGCGCATCTGGCGCGGCTGAATTTGGATGATCCGGCATTTCTGGTGCCCGGCAACATGCCGGAAAAAATTGCCGCGCAGTGCGCTCACACGGGTCAGAAGGCACCGGAAACGCCCGGCCAATTCGCCCGGATTATTCTGGAAAGCCTGGCCGTGCGTTATGCCGAGGTGGCCGCCATGCTGGCCGGATTGACCGGACGCAAGTTTAAGACTCTGCATATTGTCGGTGGTGGCTCGCAAAATGAACTCCTGTGCCAGATGGCCGCGGACGCCACCGGCTTAACGGTGCAGGCCGGCCCGGTGGAAGCCACCACGCTGGGCAATGCCATGGCCCAGGCCATGGCCACGGGACAAATTGCGTCGTTGGATGCGGGCCGGCGGCTGGTGGCCAAAACGGCGCAGGTGCGAACGTATGTGCCGCGAACCGATCTCCGATGACCGGCCGCTGCAGACCTGATTCAAGGATCACCCAATATGCTCAAAGGAAAATTATTACATCCACACATTATTGCCGCGTTGGGCCGGGCCGGCCACAGCAGCCGTATTTTGCTTGCCGACGGCAACTATCCGTTTTCCACACGACGCGGGCCTAACGCCGAGATCGTCTACCTGAATCTGGCACCGGGCCTGGTGGCGGTTACGGATGTGCTTGCCGCTTTGGTTACAGTGGTGGAAATTGAAGCCGCGGCGGTGATGCAGCCGGCGAAAACCGGCCCGTATGCCCTGAAAAGTGATCCGGACATTTTTAAGGATTTCGCACGTATCCTGGGAGAAAATGCGGGCGCCAAACCGCACTTCCCGCTGCAACGCCTGGAGCGGTTCAAATTTTACCACGAGGCATCGTCCGCGGATGTCTGTTTGACCATTGCCACCGGCGAACAACGCATTTACGCCAACCTGCTGCTGACCATGGGCGTGGTGCGGTCCGTGAACTGAAGATCCACACCCGACCACGAACCACAATATGAAACTGTTGCGTTGGCTGTGTACGCGGAGTATGTTATTGCAAGTGCGTTCTGCGGCAGACCTTATGGTGGCAACCGCATGAGCGCCGGTGTCCGTACCGTTTTGTCAGGAGAAACAAGTGAATCGTTTTTTCAATCGCATGGTGATGATTGGTGGCCTGGTGGCCTTGCTGTTGGGGGTGGGTGCTGCGAAAAATGCTGCTGCGGCCCCGATCCGTATATCCTGCGTTGGTGACAGCATTACCCAGGGCATCGTGCCGAATCCGCAGAAAAATGCGTGGCCGGTGGTGCTGGGCCGTATTCTTGGCCGAGGGTATCAGTCCATCAACTGCGGGCACAGCGGGGCCACGATGTTGAAAAAGGGCGATTTGCCATACTGGAAACAGCCTGAATACAAAAAGGCGATCGCGTTTCACCCCAATATCGTGGTGATTATGCTTGGCACCAACGATACCAAGCCATGGAACTGGAACAAACATGGTAAAGATTTTCTGGGCGATACTGAAGCAATGATTCGGGTATTTCAGGCGTTGCCGACGCATCCGCGGGTGTATATCTGTTTGCCGCCCAAGGTGGTCAAATCGGCCTACGGCATTAATGAAAAGAATTTGGTCGCAGGCGTAATTCCAGCCATTCGCAAGGCCGCTCGGGCAACACATATCACCATCATCAATATTTTTCGCAAGTTGCCGGGAAAAATGAAATATTATGACTCCGATGGCGTACACCCGAATATCCAGGGTGAAGCGATCATGGCTCGCATCATTGCCAAGGTGATCAAACACGGTCGCTGAGCGGTTGAGAGAACCCGCGAATTTTCTGCCGGACAACGGCCCTGGCTTGAGCCGCAGCGCCGTGCATCCGGCCACTTCAGGTGGAACGGGTTGGCGTTGCCGGCATTCGGCAAACGTGGCGTGGCCTTGCCGCCATAATTGGCGTATGATGACGGGTCAGCCGAGTCCCAAAGCCTGGAGCATGGCCCATACTGGAGCGCTAAACAATGGTCCCCGAAGAAGGTAAAGAACTGCGTTCGAACGATCTGGCGACGAGTTTTGCCGGATTGTACATTTTTCTCCGCCAGAACTGGATGTTTCTGACTTTGATCATCGCCTTGATCGTTCTGGCGATTGAACTTTATAAAATCCACCAGACCAATGTGCTCGATACACAGCGCCAAGCGCGGGCGCAGCTTGCTGAATATCAGACGCCGCAGGATCTGCAGAAGCACGTGATTTCAAAATTTTCCATTCCCGCGGTGCAGGCCCAGGCGTATGTAAAAATCGGTGAGTTTTACCTCACGCTCGTGAATTTGGGTAATCCACCAAAATTCGGCGGCGTCACCGCCACCAAACAGCAGGCCCTGCATGGTGCCGCGATGGCGTTTGACGCAGTGGTTCACAAATTCTCCAATCAGCCGCTGACCTATGCCCGGGCAGAGCTTGGCTTAGCCCAGGTATATGAAGACCGCGGTCAATGGGCCAAGGCCAAAGCTCTTTATCAATCTATGTTGGCACCCCAAGCCTCAGCGGCGGAAAAATCAATGGCCGTGCTCATCGAGTATCGCCTCCATAGACTGGGCCGATGGGCTAGGCCGGTCTTGATTGGCTATGCTCCGGTTCAAAAGCCGGCGGTTACGCCCGTGGGCGGCGGTTCGGTAAAACCGGGCGGTAACACCACGCCCACTGCCGTACCCAAAACACCGGCAAAACCAACCTCTGTTACCACTAAACCGTGAGATTGCTTATGAGCCAATTGCCATCCGATGCGGCACGCCAAACGGTAGCGGCAGGTTCCAGTACGCCCCTGCTTGCTCAAAGCATGGCCAATTTTCTTGCCTCCCTGGCCGCGAAGTCGCCCGCTCCAGGCGGTGGTGCTGCTGCGGCACTTACCGGTGCGCTGGCTGCGGCTTTGGCCCGGATGGCCATCGAATACACGCTGGGCAAGCCACGATTCCAAGCGGTGGAAAACGATCTTGCGGCGGCTTTGGGCCAACTGGCCAAGGCCCAGGCGGCATTGCAGGAGTTGATTGAAGAAGACAACGCCGCCTACGAGGCCCTTTCCAGGCTGCTTAAATTAAGTGCCACCGAGCGGCACGCCCGCGCTGAATATCAGCCTGCTGTGGCCGCCGCCATCGCCATACCGGAATCCGTGGGGACGTTTGCATTGGCTGTGCTGGAATTGTGCGGCCAATTGCCGGAAAAAATCAATCCGCTGTTGATTTCTGATTTAGGCATTGCCGCGGAACTCGCCCATGCAACCGTTCATGCCGCCAAGCTCAACGTGCTGATCAACTTGCCGCTGCTGGATGCGCATCAAGCCGCACGTCATCGCCAGACCATGGAGGCCCAATGTAAAAAGGCCGATGCCATCCACGCCCCTATCCAGGCCCATGTCGCGCCGCGCCCCTGACGCATCCAGACAAAGTTGCGCCAAAGCTGATCCCAACAGTTGTAGGGCGGATCCGACCTTGGCTTTAGAGGCAATCATCAAAGGGCTTGGCCAGTCGCTTAAAGTCGGCTGTGCCCACATGAACAGTGCCCCACGATTCGGAACGCCGTTTCATGTGTTGGCGGTAGTCCGCTACGCTGATGGCCATGGTGGAATACCATTTTTCCTGGAAAGCAAATAAATCTTTGAAGGGCGCATCCTTCGGTTCCTGGACCCAGGCGTAAACAAACACGAACATGGCCACAAAGCTTTCGCCGAAAATCTCCTGCCACTGCCGCAAATCATCAATATCCTCGCGTGTCGCCCAATTGGGCAGTGACACCGAACCGCTTTTCACACGGCAAGCCCGCCCCTTGACATCCACCAGCAGCTTGGTTGCCCCCGGTCGATACACCACAAAATCAAAACTCTTGAGCTTGGCATTGCCGAACAAAGATTTTTTGGCTTCATCCACCGCAATGTACGGCAGACCGCGCCGCCGCAAATAATCCTCAAACGCTACCTCGTAATGCGTGGACAATTTTGATCTTGGTCCCATCGGAATCGTGTCCTTCGCCTGCGGCCAACTCAAGCTGGCCCAATAGTCGCGGTCCGCAGTACCAGCGCCGCTAACCCCTGATCTCCGAACCGGCTTGCTCCAGCGCGGCATGCACCTGCTCCACGGCCAAGCTGACCGGCACTTCCCGCTCGCTGCGGTCGCAGAGATTTTTTATTTTCACGACGCCGCGTTCATATTCCTGGCTCGCCAGAATAATCGCCAGCCGGGCCTCGCTGGTTGCCGCTTCCTGCAGCAGTTTGCCGATGTTTTTGGTGCTGCGGTAGCTTTCCACGGCATGCAGTCCGCGGCGAAGAATATGCCGGCCGTCGGCACTCCACTGGGAAGCGCGAAGTTCCGCGATCAACCGTGCCGCCGGCTGTCCATTTTCCAGAGCGTTGACGACGAATACATCTGGCCGGGGCAGTAAATTGGACGGCAGTTTACCCCGTTCACGCAGCACAATCTCCAGGACTACATCGCCCATGCCAAAGCCCACGGCGGGCAATGAGGGGCCGCCGAACATTTCAATGAGCTGATCATACCGGCCGCCGCCGGCTATGGCCCGGTTTTCGCCGCCGATATCCATGACTTCAAAGACAAAGCCGGTGTAATAGGCCAGGCCGCGCACCACGCCGATATCAAAACGGCAGTAATCGGCCATGCCGGCATCGCCGATTTTTTGTTCGAAGGCGGCAATGGAACTGCGCACCTCCGGCGGCCAGGAGGCCATCAATGTTTCCAGGGCGGGGCCGGCCACCGCCGTTTGCGAAATGGCATCGGCCAGCATTTCAAAGTGGCCGCGTTCAACTTCATTGCAGTTTCGCTGCGTGTACAATTCGCTGCGCGCGGCAGCACCGAGTTTTCCCAGGCGATCAAGAATGAAAAAAGCATCGGCAATACGCTGCGGCTTTACAAAGGTGCTTACCAGGGCCTGGGTCATGAGTTCTCGATGGTTCCAGCCAATGCGGAAATCTTTGGTCGTTAACCCAAATTCCCGCAGGGCATCGACACACAGCATCAGCACTTCCTGATCGGAACGCGGGGTGGCGTCGCCTATAAAATCCACATTCCACTGCATAAATTCACGCAGCCGCCCCTTTTGGGGCTGTTCCGCCCGATAGCACCGCGGAATGGCAAACCATTTCACCGGTCGCGGTAAGCCGGAGGCCTTTTCGGCCACCATCCGGGCCAGCGTCGGGGTGAATTCGGGGCGCAGGGCCAGTTCCCGCGCCGCCCGGTCCACAAAATAAAATAGCTGCGATACGATTTCCTCGCCGCTTTTCGCTCGGTATAAATCCATGGATTCAAAGGTGGGGCCGTCAACTTCCACAAAACCATGGCGGATGGAAACCCGCCGCCAGGTATCCTCGATGTAACGGCGTACGGCCATGGAGTCGGGGTAAAAATCGCGTGTGCCTTTGGGTGGTTGAAAAGTCGGTGCTGTCATGGCGGAAAGTGTAAACGATGAGGCGAGTTTCTGGAAATGCCGGCACCGGCCGGGGGTGGAGGATGCAGCCGAGGCGGTCGCTATCGCAATTGCCGTAACTCCATTACAATATAGACGTTTGATTCAGGGGCGTGAGTCTTCGGTCCGTGGCTGGCGCGGCCGAGATTGCAGCGGATTCGAGATGGGCAAAAGCTGAAAACCTCCGGCCGGCTACAGGTTGACGGCGAATTGGAACCGGGTACTACCCATGCTGCCCGGAGGGTAAGACCGCGGTTGAAGCGTGGTCAGCGTATCCGTGGGCACGGGTTGGTATGCCCGGTTGGTAAAGTTAGAGGTATTGTGCCGCCGCTTTTTTTATACGTATTACAAGGTCCGGACAAAGGACGTCAGTTTGATCTGGATACCGCAGATGCGGTGCTGCTGGGCCGTGCCAGCGAACAGGTGCCGCTGTCAGACCTGACGGTGTCCCGTCGCCATGCGAGATTGGACTGGAATGCGCCGGTTTGGCTGCTGGCCGACGAAGGGGGGGCCAACGGCGTATTTATCAACGGGGTCAAGATCACGAAATCTTCCAAGCTGAAGGTTGGTGATCAGATCCGGCTGGGAAGCACGCTGATGGTGTTTGGAGCTCCAAGCCAGAATGTGAGCCTTTCGGAAAGTGAAGAGGTGGACAGTCCGGAGGGCGGCGAACCCGGCGATTCAGCGATTATTTCAACCATTCCCAGCAGTGACGATTCGGTGGTCCTGGCGGCCCCGGAGCCTTCGCAGGTGGCCATGGCGCATTTCCGGGTGCTGCTGCAGATATCCGCCGCCATTTCCAGCGTCTTTGACCAGGTGCAATTGCTCAACAAAGTGATGGACCTGGTGTTTGAACAACTGCGTGCGGACCGCGGCTTCATCGGGCTTATCGACGGTACTTCCGGGCAGGTAACGCCGGTGGTGGTGCGTTATCGCAATGAAGAACAGGTGGGGAAAATCGCAGTCAGCCAGACCATTATCCGCCACGTGCTGGCGAAAAACGAGGGCGTGCTGTCCAGCAATGCCATGACCGACCAGCGGTTTTTACGCGGTAAATCGGTGCACAATCTGACGATTCGCAGCGCGATATGCGTGCCGATCAAGGGGCGGGAAAAAAATCTGGGCGTCATTCACCTGGATTCCAGCGTGGCCAACTATTCCTACACGCCGGATCAATTGCGATTGCTCACCGCCATCGGGCTGCAAACGGGCCTGGCTATCGAAATCGCCCGGCTGTACCAGGAAAGCGTGCGGCAGGAACGTCTGGCCGCAACCGGCCAGACCGTGGCCTCGCTTTCACATTCCATCAAAAACATTCTCCAGGGGATGCGCGGGGCCGCGGACGTGGTGGAACTGGGCTTGAAAAAGCAGGATATGGATCATATCCGCACCGGCTGGGCCATTTTGCACCGCAATCTGGATAAGGTGCAGGCCCTGACCATGAACATGCTGGCCTACAGCAAGCCCAGAACTCCCAACTATGAACTGACCAACCTTCCATACGTACTGCATGAATGCCTGGACCTGGTGGCCGCCCAGGCGGAAGACCGCAAAATCACCATGCTCACGGAAATCAACAAGGATCAACCGCCGGTGCCCGCCGATCCGGATGGCCTGCATCAGGCGGTGCTGAACTTGATTACCAACGCCATGGATGCGGTGGAACCCGAGCGCGGCGTGGTCACCATTACCAGTGATTTTGATGCGCTGACTCAGCAGGCGGTGATTGAAGTACAGGACAACGGCACCGGCATCGCTCCCGATGCCCTGGGACGCATTTTTCAGCCGTTTTATTCCACCAAAGGCCAGAAGGGAACCGGCCTGGGCCTGGCGGTAACCAAAAAAATTATTGATGAACACCGCGGCACCATTCAGGCCACATCCACCCTTGGTGGCGGTACTACTTTTCGGATCACGCTGCCGATGGCTGTCGGCCACCATGGCGATTCAGAAAAAACACTTGGTCCGGCGGTGTAACTAACGCAATGCGGGTGTGATGATGGCCAAACGCAAATCTCCACGATCCGCCTCCGGCGCGGCGAAACCTGCAGCCGGACCCACGCGGCCCGACTCGGCCCCGGAAAAATCATGGCAGGCCCGCATCGGCGGGGGCCGCGATGCTCTGGCCGAGCAATTTGTCGAATCTCTTTCCTTCGATCAACGGCTGGCCCGGCATGATGTGGCCGGCTCGATCGCCCATGCTGGCATGCTGGCGAAGATGAAGCTGATTTCCACGGATGAACTGGAGCTGATTACCGCCGGCCTTAAAAAAATTCTCGCCGATATCGAGGCGGGAACGTTTCCATTTGATATTCGCCAGGAAGATATTCACATGGCCATCGAGGCGGCCCTGATTGCCCAAATCGGGGAGGCCGGCAAGAAGCTGCATACCGGGCGATCACGCAATGACCAGGTAGCCCTGGATGTGCGCCTGTGGTGCATCCAGGCGATTGATGATCTGACCGCAAAGATATCGGGTCTGCAACGATCACTGGCGTCGCTGGCGCAAGAGCAGGGATCCGCCCCCATGCCCGCGTATACCCACCTGCAGCGTGCCCAGCCGATTACCATCGGGCATGAATTGCTGGCCTATGTGGAAATGCTGCAGCGCGATAAGGATCGCCTGGCAGATTGCCGCCGCCGCACTGCGGTATCGCCCCTCGGCAGTGGAGCGGTGGCCGGTTCCACGCTTCCGTTGGATCGCACATATACCGCATCTTTGCTGAACCTTCCCGCCATTACCGATAATTCGCTGGATTCGGTCAGTGATCGCGATTTTGCCGTGGAATTGGTCTTCTGCCTTTCGCTTATTGGGGTGCATTTGTCCCGGTGGGCCGAACAATGGATTTTGTATTCTTCCATCGAATTTAACTTCATCCGCATCGCCGACGAATACACCACCGGCAGCAGTATGATGCCGCAGAAACGCAATCCGGACATGTTGGAACTTACACGGGGCAAGGCGGCCGGCATTTTGGGCAGCCTGGTTTCGCTGCTGACCATGCTCAAAGGCCAGCCGCTGGCCTACAATCGCGATATGCAGGAAGATAAACGCTGGCTTTTTTCGGCCTATGACACGGCGGAAGCATGCCTGGCGATGGCGGCCAGAATTGTCGCCCATACGCGGTTTAACGCCGAGGTTATCAGTCAGCGACTGGATGAAGGATTCCTGGATGCCACCGTTATGGCGGAATATCTGGTAAGAAAGGGAGTGCCGTTTCGCACCGCCCATCATGTGGTAGGCAGGCTGGTGTCGCTTGGTGAAGCCAAAAATCTGAAGGCTTTGCGCGAGTTGCCGCTGGATCTGATGCAGCAGCAAAGCCCGGTCATTGGGGCGGATGTCTTTGAGGTGCTGGGTGCGGCCAAGGCGATTCACTCATATCAAACCCACGGAGCGGGCGGCGTGCGGCAATTGCACCTGCAGTTGGCCAAGTGGGATCGGCTATTGCTGAGCTGACGGGTTGGAGCACAATTCTTTTTACCTTGTTCCAAACGGCGGCGGTTGATGCAGGTTCCATAGTCCCTCCGCAGCCCATATTGTGTTACCTGCCTTATAACGGATGTTCCAGCAAAAACCGCTGCTTTGCACGGCGATCATGCACAATAAAATTGTAATACTCCCCAAAAACTGGGCACGCTGCTAAGGTAGTTTTTCCCCAGTTTTCGGAATCCGTTTGATGTCGGTAATACGCCGTCGCCAGTACGTCGCTCCCACTGGGTCTGCGCGGCCTCCGATTCCCTTCCTTAGAAAGAGCGCAACATTGTGCATTGCGTCGGTGTCGCCCTTTGCTGCAGCCTTTTTAAACCATCTCAATGCAAGCGACTTATTTGCGGCTACACCCTCGCCGCGACTGAGGCAGACACCGATGCTAAAGGCGGCATCGGCACTGCCTCGTGCTTCAGCCTCCCTGAGCAGGGCATAGGCACGGGAATGGTTTTTGTGAACACCGCGCCCATGCCGCAGCGCGAGAGCCTGAGCGCACATCCCGTCTGGATCCCCCTCCCGTGCTGCCCTGGCAAACCAGCGGTAGGCGATGCGATCATCCCTCGGTACGCCCACCCCCTCACTGTAGCAGACCCCTAGCGTATACCGGGCACTGCGGTTCCCTTTTCTCGCCGCTTTGCGGTACCATTCAAAGGCCTTTTTTCGACTGCGCCGCGCACCCACGCCAAACTCATAATAAGAAGCGAGTGAAAACATGGCGTCCACATCGCCAGCGATAGCGCTGGTTTTTACTGATGAGAACCTTTCCTTGGCAAGCGCATCCTTGTGCCGGGCCGACCTTGCGGCTTTTCCACTCTTTGGGGCCGCCAAAGACCGCCTCGTCTCTTGTTCTTTTATAGGCATGTTAGCGGGTCCCCGGTTGTTGATCTTCAGTGACAATTTAACGCTTTCCCCACAGGAAAAGCCTCGATCAATGGCTCACGCTCCGCGCCAGCCCACCCGTCAGGTCCGCGGTGGCCACGGACCCTTATGCCCCTTCCGCCTACCGATGAAAGCCCGGTTTATCTCCGCCGCTCGGCGCAGGGTAACACGCCACCATTTCACCCCCGTTTGCCGGTGCTGTCAATTGCCGCGCCGGCAGCCATTATTTGGGACGCGGCCATCTGGAGGGACGGCCGTCTTGGCCGCCCACTAAAACCCCTCCCCTGCGGTGAAAATAACCGCGCACAACGACGGGATAACAACGCCACGGAAAACGCGTTTAGCTCATCTGGGCTGCCCACCCGCGGCGATGTCAATTGCCGGCACGCATACGTGTCAACCACGCCCAGCCAAACCTAAATAGCGTTTATTTCCTTGATCTCTACTGTTAAGGCATGGACGCCGAAATTCCGCTGTCCCGTAGACCCAACGCCGTTCGGGAGAGCGGCCAATCGGAACTCGCCTGCTCAACTCTCACCTGCTCCCGGCGAAGCCGTCGCTTGGTACCGTGGCACCAGTTGCCCCAGGGCCACCGAAAAAACGAGGGGGCTGTACCGAATGGCTTTATCATTAAAATTTACGCCCTCACCATTCGCTGGGACACCATAGCCGATCCAGCCACTACAGGTTCAAACCAGATGCGCAACCTCGATGACCACACCTTTGATCTTTTCTGATTCCAGGAACTCACGGAACTTCGGCGAGATGAGAATCACCCGGCGTGGTCGCAGCAACCCTGCCTGCGGGCCGACTACATGTCGCGTGCCAATAAACTGCCGGGAGCAAACGATGTCGGCCTCGCCCCGGCTGGCCACACTGATCGACACCTCAGAAAGCAGATTAAGACCAATCAAGTCCCCCAGCGGGCAACGGCATTCTCCCTTGGGATCATCATCAAACGGGTTGATGCCGACGCGCGTCGGAGCAACGATCTCCGCGGTGTTCGCCGTCACGACAAGCTGATACCACACGGGCATCCGCGTGCCTTTTCGCCTATTTGCCTCTGTTTTCACGGCGGCATATTCCGCTCTGGCTTGTTCCAACAGCACGCGATTTTCCGCACGGTTCAGCCACACCCAAAATTTCCCGGTCGGATGCGGACTGCCAGCGGTTTCGGCTTTGCGCAGAATCTCGCGTCCAGTCGGGGCCTGGTGAAGATCGAGCGGGTCATCTTCGTAGCGCGCCTTATGCCGCACCGGACGCAATTCGAATCCGGTCAAACCGGCATCGGTCATCCGCTCAGCCAGACGTTGTGAGACAATAATCTCATCAGCAATTGTGGTTGCAATTTCCTTGCCTTTGGGTACTTTCCGCAAATCCAACCGCAAATCCGAGGCCTGCGCCGCGCCAGCACCACATTGGAGGCACGCTGTTGATTCATCGTATTTCGTCCCGCACAATTCCCCTGGCGGCTCAAAAGTCGCTCCGATTATTAACTGAAAGCATGGGGCGTCGGCAAATTCACTCTCACTATAGCGATAAAGGGTACGATTCCCATAGAAGAATGCATGCCCCGTGGCTGCCGTTACCTCTTTTTGCAACTCGCCGATCCGACCGAAGCGCGGGTCACCAACAGAGATTACAATTTTGCGGACTATGCCAAGCTTTGTGCCTTCGTTGTCAGCGAAAAGCCTGTGCGCGAAATCCTCGTTGATTCTAAATTCAACTATTTCTTTCATGGCTGCTGGGTCCCAGGGGGTAAGGAATATTTGGAATACACCTCATTCATAAATTGTTACAATTTCGCGGGAGAAAGCCCCGAATAATCTCCACCATACGGCGCAACCCGCCTGAACTCGTTCGTGATCTGCTGATGATACGCTGCGTCCAATGGCACGGTTGGACCATCAGCCGCGCCACCCAAATACCGCGGCGTGATGTGGTGTTGCTAGGTGTTCCCCGCTTTATTCGGATACTGCTTACAGGCCAGCGCCTTGGCCGCGGCCTCGCCGTCGCGTGTGATCGTCCATCGCTCGCCCGTGACGTCCACCAAGGTAGCCGGCCCGCCCTCCACAAACTGATACGTATCCGTCCCGTTGCGGCCGCAGGCCGCATGTGCGCCGCAGCGCCGGGATAATTGATCTCACCGGCAGGTATGCCATTGCCACCTTGGGGATACGTGGCAGTTACCGCGTAGCCCCGTGCCTCCCGCCGCAGCCCCGGTTCCGAAATTGATTCGTTCAACGCTACCATAATTTTCACATTATAGACCCGCGTTGCCCGGCATCACAACCCTAATTATCCCCACGCCCGGCCAAACCTGAACAGCGTTCGTTGCCTTAAGCTCTACTATTAAGGCATGGACGCCGAAATTCCGCTGTCCCGTAGGCCCAACGCCGTTCGGGAGAGCGGCCAATCGGAACTCACCTGCTCAACTCTCACCTGCTCCCGGCGAAGCCGTCGCCTGGTACTGCGCCGTGAGCTGCCCGGCCGCCAATAAACCGGTGGCGGTCCCTGTTTTTTAAAATGTAATATTTATTTTGGCACAAGCCCATACGCCATCTCACATGGTCCAGCGCACCTTAAAGGCCGCCCAATGGAAGGCGACCGCCGCTAAAGGCATACATCGCGACGGCGGCAGAGGCGGCTAGAACAACAGCCGCCGCAAACAACAGCAGCCTCCGCCAGCCGGGGCTGGCGGCACTGCACATGTAGGCCAATGCACCGACGCATGCCCACAAGATACCCAAAAGAAATATTAAGAATAGCCCGCCAATCAGGAGCCGGGACAAGCCGAATCTGGTGGAAACAATATAGTCTGGCAACAGATTGACCCCGAGCACGGTGCCCGTAGCCACACTAGCCACTCCCCATATGGCCAGCCGGCGGCACCCGTAGTGCCGCGCTGGAACCATTGCCCGCGCCGCCATCACCCCCACGTAGTGGCCGGGCAGGCCCAAGGAACCACCAACCAGAACCATAGCGGGCAGTGAAAAAATCGCAACGAGGATTCCTTCCGGGTTAGGACGACCCGCGACGCACATCAGGTAGCCCACAGTTCCGACGAACAACGGCATTCCCGAAACCACCGCCGCCCCAAGAACCCCTAGCACATTTGGTAAACAGGCAGGCGTTTCACCCCCTAAATGCCGATGCCGGGCCGCTGCAGAAAATGCCACGATCGCTGGAGCGATGATCCCTGCGTTAAGCCCTGCGAAAAGGATCACATGGAAGAGGCCGGCGCGTGCATATACGGACGTGAGCGCAGCAGCGGTTGCGATCATAATCGCTGGTATCCAGCCGAACAGCAGGTATAAAATGGGAGCCCGAACGATTGAAGCACGTTTTACTCCAATAAACAACAGAAGCCCCTACAGCAGAAAATTTATTACACTGCCTGCAGCCCAAGCCATTATGACCGCTGGACTGCCCCTCGGTGACCGCTACCCTCACGTCCACCTACCATTGACCGCCACTCGCTGACCCGCCGGAAATACTGGGTTGCCTGGCATAATTGATGGCCCAAGCTCCGCATTTGTTTCATTCGTCGCTACCATAATACGCCCATTATAAACCCGCGATGTCCGGCATCAACCACCAAAATTGCTTGTCGCAGCCCCTTGCAGGGCCCACCATGAAAGGTTTCCGCTTCGTGCATCAGCTACTTCACATCGCTTTCTCCTTTCACGAGCTTTCCTTGGCGCAATCCCCGTTACGCTCCCCCGGTGGCCCGGTACAGCCGTTGAGCCCATATGACGATAACCCATCCCCAGGTCGCCACTGCGAGGACAAACGCAGACGCAACCGCAACCCAGATGGACAATCGAAGCTGACGTAAGCATCGCCGAAGGCGTGGTGATCCCGCGATCCAATCGGGCGTCGAGGTTAGCAAGGAACGGTAGAGCGAATCTCGGGCGAAACCGCTGCGGATGAGCCGGCATTCACGCGGCCACCAGAAAAAACCTCCGGGCCTGCCGTCCAATTCCCACGCTGTGCGGTGCTCGGCGTACTCGGCGCGTACGAGCCGATCGTAAAGCCACATTGCCCGCAAACCCGCCGCAGCGGCAACGGCTAGGCATGGCAACGTAAAAACACTCATACATCCTCGCTTGCGGTGCCGTACTCTATACCTCCAGCGGCGCTAATTATTCGCAAGGGCGCACCTGTTATTCCGGTACGTGAAGCACGCCGATCAGGTAATAATGCTGCTGGCCACCTGTCGATCGCGCCAGTCGTAATTCATTAAGGTAACACGCGCCGTGCCGACGGCGTTGGTGCCGGCGTTGCCATCGGGATAGGTGATGGTTTCGGTGAGGTTGCCATCACCCACAGAGCCATTGTCATAAATGTTGGATGAGACTTCAGTCATATTATTGGTCCCGGCTGCGCCGTTTTGCCCGTTGAAGGGGCCACCGTCGGTGGTTGTGTCATTGGTGCCCACCCACGTGGGGACCGTGGTCAAGCACCCGTAAAATCACCATCTGTAGCCAAGCACGTGTGGTGCCGCAAGCCGCCGAAGGTAGCCGCGCATCGCCGTGGCCAGCTCTTTATTCGAGGGCCGCGCCGCAGTCGGCACAACGCTGCGTAGGCAGTGCAATATCCAGAATGCACGACGGGGCGAAAGCATCCGATGCGAGGCGGGGAATCCGGGGGAACTGTACTTGCCCAATTGCTCGGCCCACAGATTCGCCTCCGTGGGTGTGGCCACCTTGGCAACGGCCCAAGTTCCCAACGCCCAGAGATAATAATTTTTGCTTCGTCTAAGCCTGAGTGCCTGAGTGTGGCTGACAACGCGACCGGCTTGGTAAAGCCTTGCGTACGCCAACAACGCGGCCTTGAGACGCGGAACGTCACCCACCGCCACCGGCGACGGTTCAAAAACACCAAAGGGTTCCGCCTCACTGCTGTTACCACCCCAGCTTAGCGGAGCACCAGCGCTCCCGGGGCTAACCTCGCCACTCGGCTCCGTGACGAAATAAACCCCGATTTTCATTATTGGGACGTGAAGCGGCCAACTCCTGGTGTGTGGTGGTGTCCGATAGCCCACAATTAAAAAAGATCTGCCGATTTTCGCCCCTTTCGGAACCGCGCAAAGCACTTGGACGCTGTACGTATATTTCGTTACTCGCGCGCCGGTGTTGTAGGTGCGACCGACGCCTTCGGCGCGTGCGTCCAGCACCTTGCCCAGCACCAGGTGGAGGCCGTTGGGCATCTCCGGCAAGGTGGCTGACGGCTTCAGTACGGAAGCCTGCGCCGACACGGCCGCCAGCAGCGGCAGCCGAAAAGAGGATATAGACTGCTTATTTATGTTCCTCAGGGATAGCGAGGTTATCTCAAGGACCGAGGGCCGATTCGGCTTGGGAGAAAGAAGGCTTAACACTCGCAGCGCATTTTTATTCCCGAACAGCCTCACTATCAATGCCCGCCGATCGAGTTTGAATAAACTCGTTGATAATTTGGCGTCGGCGTGTGTAAGGTTCCACAATAGGAGCTTTCGTCCGCTGGCGGCGACCGCAAGGCGATGTCGTCCCACCCAAGCTAGGCCAGGAAACAAAGGCGTCAGCCCATTTCGCGCAGGAACGTCGAGAATCCGCTCCAGAGCGATCCCACCGGAACAGGCGACCTGCGGGG
>JAJZCR010000109.1 GCA_021851715.1 Planctomycetota bacterium | reverse complement strand
CCGGCGACGGTCGGGGCTGCGCCCCTCCCTGCGCCTACGCCGGGCCGCCACGCCACTGGAGTATTGATGTCAGGGTGACACTTCTATTTCGGCTAACAGGGTGACATTTCTACTTCTTGACAACATATTATTCCGGCAAGAATTTTAAAAGAAGGATAAGAGCGGGGTTTGGTGACATTTGGGGTCAATTCGGTTATGGTTTTGACATTCGCTATGCGGTGTGCCACGGGGTACACGCTTGAAGCGTATAAAGCCAAGATAAGGAGCACGGTAATGTCTGAGGAAACGCCAATAACGGGAACCACGAATAATCAACCTGCCGCGGGAGCTGGTCAGCAGATGCATGTGCAGATTCGCGAAGACAAAATGCAGGTTATTTACAGCAATGTCAGTCGGATCGGCGGGACGCTGGAGGAATTGTTTGTCGATTTTGCCATCAACACGCAGCATCCGGACCAGCCGAACACCGCAGTGATGGATGTGAGCACGCGGGTGATGATGAATTTTTATTCCGCCAAGCGATTGGCGCTGGCCTTGAGCCAGGCTGTGCAGCGGTATGAACAGGTGTGCGGTCCGATTGAAATTGATCCGCGCCGGCGCAATCAGCGCTAAAGTCGCGTAGATAGGGGCTGCTACCGGCCCCGAAAACTGGAATATTTGCCATGAGCCGCGCCCGGAAAATTGCGCACCAATGGCTGGCCGCTGATGAGGCCATGGGGGCAGAGGACGTACCAATTGCTCGCCGGGCCAACACTGGAGTGGGGGGCAAAGAGGTGGGCATAAAAACTCCGGTGGTGGTGCGTGCGGAGTCGGAGACGCAGTTATCAGCTATCCGCCGGTTCGAGACAGGCCGTCCAGTGGAGATCAAACGTACTGCTGAGCCAGCCATACGTGCTCCCCGGCCCGAAGTTGTCCGGGTTGTACCAGTGCCTGAAGCTGCGTTGCCGCCGGTTCCGCCCGGGGCCATTTCTGAAGAACCGCAACTGACGCGGGCTGAAAAGAGCGAGAGGCTAGCGGCGTTGGCGGACGAAGCTCACCAGGTGCTGGCCGCTTACCTGAGCGATGTGGCGACGCGGGTGGTGTTCGGGGAAGGTGATCCTGGGGCGCAGTTGATGTTTATTGGGGAAGGCCCCGGACTGGAGGAGGATCGCACGGGGCGGCCATTTGTGGGACGTGCCGGCCAATTGCTGGATAAAATGATTGTGGCAATGGGTTTCACACGGGAGAGAGTGTACATTGGCAATATCTGTAAATTGCGGGCGGCGTCGTGGGATGATTTGGCGCAACGGCTGAAGGACCGCCCGCCGACGGCGGCGGAGGCGGCGAAGGGACTGCCATGGCTGCATCAGCAGATTGCGATTATTCAACCGCGGGTGATTGTGACGCTGGGATTACCGGCCATTCGCTATCTGGTAGGGGTGACGGAGAACATGGGAGCGCTGCGTGGGCATTGGCATGAATACCGCGGCATAGCGGTGATGCCGACGTATCATCCGGCTTATTTGTTGCGGGCCTATTCACCGGAAAATCGTGGTAAAGTATGGAGCGATTTGCAGGCGGTGGTGAAGAGGTTAAAAGAGCTGGATGGGAGTAGTGGTTGACTATGCCTATCAGGACTGATGCCGCGCACGCCAACCCGGCCCGGCAACGGCAGGTGCGGTTGACCCTTCCGCACTTGGGCACCGCGCCAAGTTATTGAAGGGAGGCTGCCGGCGACCTCTCAAGAGCGCCTTCTGGCGAGTTTACAAGGCCGCCCGGTGGATCGTCCGGCGGTAAGCCATTACGAAATCGGCGGCGTGCCCATGGACCCCGACCCGTTCAACATTTACAATGATCCTTCTTGGCACACCCTCCTGCAATTGGCGGAGCAGCAGACGGATTTAATTCGGATGCGCGGTCCTCGGCTGACGTACCGTCATCCGGAGTTGCGCCAGACTTTTTTTCAGATCAGGCAAGACGTCGACGGCGAGGTGCGCGAAATTCGCGTTCCGCTTCGGAACGGTGCCATCAATGGCCGGCGGACGGCTGACGCGGAAGCTCCACCAGCAGCCCGCGGCGCATCGGCAGCCAAGTCTTGTACCCCGGCGATCCCTTTGCGAGTTTCTCACCGGGCAGGGCCCGACGCAGCGTCCACCTCATTTCGTCATCCAAGATGAACTGCCGGATACGGGGCTGGGCGCGCAACAAGCAGAAGCGGGCGGTCAGTCGGTAAACGACTGCACGGCCGGTCAAGGGATTGCGCGGCACACCACCAGAGAACAGCATCGTCGCGTGACAGGCCTGGCCAAGGCTCCGGGGATAGTGGCCGTGCGTGGCCCTGTAGGCTCGCACCGCCAGCGCCAGCCGGGTGAGGATGCTGGCAGCTTGGGCCCTGGCTTGTATAACAGAGGCGTAGTCGATTTCAGGCAAACCGGCAGGCAGTTCCTCCAAGGCGTCCTTGCTGGGGTGAGAAATGGCCGGCGTTCCTCCTTCGCCAATCACACCTGCGGAGGGGATGCTGAAAAGAATATGTTCACACATAACCTGCAGCGCGGTGTCCCGGTTCTCGGGTGCCGGCGGCCCGTAGGGGCCGTCCAAAACACACTTTCGCAGCGCCGCGGTGCTCCGCGCGAAGCGGCGCGACCAAATCGGCATACCGGCTATCGCGATCTCCCTGTCACAAATTCCATTGATCCAGGTGAAGACATAATTCCAGTGGATATGCGGTGGCCAGCCCCAATAGGTAGAGCCGGCTCTGAGTGGGTGGCCGCGACTCGCCTTCCAGCCGCGGAACAGAGTCGTCGCGGCCCAGAGAGCTACGTAACGATCACCAGCATCGATGCTGCCCGAGAGGGGCGCAAGCTTGGGCAGCGCCTGAAGTTCGTGAAGGTAGCGTTGGGCCTGGTGGCTGTTCAGCGGCAGGTGCAGCGCCAATTGCTGGTCGCCGCGCGAGGCTCGCTGGTCGAGGCAGTCTTGGAGGGCGCAGGTGACCAGCGAGTGCAGGGAGCCGATCAGCCGGGCCAAATGATGGGCCGCCAACAGGTATTTCTCGCAGCCACGAACATCGTTGTTCCCCAGATCGCCCATGGCTCGGGAGACCAATGCTTCACCGACCAGGCTGGCTTGGCCGAGGATATCCGGTCCGTTACGGCGTCGCTTCGGCCAGGTGTAAGTGACCAACAGGTAGCGGCCTTGGCGCTGCACCCGGACAATGCGGCAGGCGCTGCCACCGAGCCGGATGGTTGAACCAACCTGGGGCTTCCGCACGCGTAGCGGGAATTGCGTGGTGGCCGTGGGCCCAAGTCCATAGGAGAAGAAACAGTCTGGAAATATCAGGGATGTTTTCCCGCCACCGACCCCGCCCCCGACGCTATCGACGACAACGTTCGACGCGCCGCCGAATTGTGCCGTTGGCGACGCTTGCCAATAGACACCGTCGACGGCTGTCAGCCGGGTCGCCTGCTCAAGCGCCGCGGCCTGCGCGTGAAGATAGGTGGCAAAGCGTCGGTATTGCTCCGCCCGCCACGGTGCTAGCTCCGAATTCTCCCGCTCCTGCCAGACCTTGCCAATCACCTTGGACGTGTTGCCCCACCTGCCCACCGCGAACTGCCAAAGTGGCTGCGTAAAGAGCGGCAGCGTCATGCCGGCGGGCCGGTCGTGCTTGCCGTGCAATTTATTCAGCACGGCCGCATAGTCGATGGTACCGTCCGGGCGGACAGGCCCATGTACCCTGGTTGTGTGCGGCCCGATCACCGGGTACGAGTCACGCGGTGGATATGCAACGTGTGCCAAGCCGACAGCCAGACCAGCAACTATCGCCGCACCACCGACCGCGCCCGCCAGCACAGCTTTTCTGCCAAGACTAAATGGTCCAGCCATGCCACACCTCCTGCATTCGTGCCGACGCCATCAGCCATGTTAAATTACGATACCGTCCCAGCCGTGTCGCGCCAAGCCTGGGATGACTTCCTGGGACGACCGGTTGGGCACCGGGTTGAATTTAGCAGTTGTATTGCCGCCGGTTCCGCCAGGTTCCATTGTTGACGAACCGTAACTGACACGGGCTGAAAAAAAGCCAGAGGCTCCCCGCCCTGGTCGAGCAAGCCCACTTATCCGGGGAGGAGCCAGAACTGAACTCCCGACGGCCAACCCACGAAAAATCCTATGAACATCCAGAAGACGTAGGCGATCGATTCACCGATGATGAGGCCGAAGAAAAATGGGCGGGCCTTTTTGTAAAGCTCCACGCCGCCCCAGCGCACAATTACAGCTTTGAGCATCCACCCGATGAAAACGGAAAACCAAAATACGTCCATGGCGTAGCTGTTGAGGAACAAGAGGGCGATGGGGTGGAAGGGGCTGTCGGCCAAAAGAAGTCGCGAACCGGCAACTGCGGTCATGCCCAGAGCACCTTCGATGACATAAAGTAGATGGGTGAGCGGCGAGGTGGAAGCGGTGTTGGGCTGGGCGGCGTGAATGGCACTTTCCACGGTGTTGTAGGGAAAATTGACAGCACTATAGCCATTGAAGGTGCCGGCACCATACTTGTAGCTCAGGAGCATGTTGACCGTGCCGGCGACGACAAAGCACAGCGCCAAGGCTCCAAGGAGCAGGGTGACGTAACGGATTTTGCGATGAGGCTGAACTTCGGAACCCATGCGCAGCACATCGGAAGCGAATGGCATGAGGTTTTCGCGCTGGTCGGTCCAGAGGTTGGCCATGCTGAAGCGGGCCACCATCCACTGGCGGATGGAAAGAGCGGAGGGGTTGGAGGAAAATAGCAGTTGCAGGGCATGAAACGGTCCACTGGAGAAATCCACCATTAAAAGACCGGCCTCGGCAATGACCCGGGTAAGCATCATGCAATAAAACAGCAGCAGGGCCACGACCAGCAGGCCACACCACCAGTTTAAGCCGGCAAAGGCGAGAAATGCGGTGGCCACGGCCACACAAAGCAGAAATCCCAGGGTGCTGACCCAATAAGGCAAGAATTCGTCCGGCTGGCGCGGTAGGAAGCGCACGGTGGATAGCAACACTTCGCGGATATGTCGGCGAACGATCCACAAGGTGATGATCAGATAAGCGGCATACATACCGGGCGTTTGCCAGGTGATCATGGTGGAAAGATTGGCATTGGAACCGCTATCCACGAGAAAGACATAACCGAAATTGTAGGCCAGGAAGAAAAACCAGATTGAAAACGATATTTCCAGCGGGATGAAGAAGGTTACGCCGACCACGGAAAAATAAATGCTATTCCTTGGGATGGCCCCAACAATGGAATTCCATGGAAACTGAGAAAAATCTTTGGACAGATTGTACGTGGTCGGAATAGGGGGCAGGTTATGAAACATCGGGAAAAGCAGGGATCCGTTATAAAGATCGATGGAAAAAGTGAGTGCGGCAGCAATCCAAAGCAGCGGCGAGCGCCACAAAGCATTGATGCGTCGGCCCGGTTCCGGATCGGCGAGTAATTCCAGGGGAATGGTGGCCAGGGGATAGGGCAGACGTTCGCGCTGGACCCACTGCTTACGCATGATCAGACAGAAAAAGATAATGGCTCCGAACATGCCCAGCAGGAAGCAGGCCCAGGTGACCACGGGCAAGGCCCAGGCTTGGAGTGCATCTAAGTAAGAATGACGGGAATGATCGCTTAAACCAAGGAAATAGTCCCGTAACACCCAACTATGCGGATTTTTGGAGGCGAGCATCCAGGATGGCAGGGCGTGGATAAAGGGAATGAAGGAGGAATTTTGACCCGCCTGATAAACAGAATCAGCCAGGTTGGAATACAAATAGCGATACAGGCCGGAACTGGGCAGGGCGCAGGCGATGAGCATCATGCTGAAAGCCACGATCATTTCACCGCGGCGGAATCGGCGGGTGCCCAAGAGCGGGTTTACCACCAGCGAGAGAAGCAAAATGCAGAAAATAACCGACATGGGCAGGTTGTTGCCGATGAAGTAGGTGTTATGAGCCACGTAGTCGTTGAAGGGGGTAAAAACGGCCACCAGCAGGGTCAGGCCGATGCCGAGCATGGCGCTGCGCCACGTAACGCTGTAGGCGATTTTGTCGGCGGGGAGATTCAGGGATTGGGGCATCTTACTCATGCGGCGGTAACATCCAAAAAAGCGTGGCGTTGCCTGGTCGCGGCAACGCGGGCTGCCGGTTAATACGGCAACTGAAACACTGCCTTGCTGACTAGATCAAATCCAAACGACAACATACTGATTAATCCGATTCCGCAAGCAAATCCGGCCGCAAGAACCGGCGCATACTGCCGCCATTTCGTCACACCAATTTTCTTTTGAAAATAATATCTGCCCAGGAGCGCTCCAAGCAATTGTGGAAACACCCATGGAGCCAACCCCGCACCCAGGCCACGTACCAACCCATAACAGAGCATAACCGGTGCCCCAAATCGCGCCAAGACGGCATAAAGTCCAATGCCGCCGATGGCCGCTCCAAAAATATAAGGCCACTTGATGGCATCCATGAACATGGAATTTCCGCCGGGGAGCGTGGCGGATTGATACAGGGCCATCTGCTTGGCGGTGAGAGTCCAGATTTGATTGGCGAAGGGGTAGGCGGGAGAGGGAATGGGCGCGATGCGCCACAGGTACTGGGAAAAGATAATGCTGCTGATAATGACCACGGGGAACATGACCAGTTCAGCCTTGACGACGCTGGATATTTTGGTGCCGGTGAGTTCCTGGGTGCGGAAACTAACCACTTGGCCTGCGAAATTATTGAGGGGAATGGGAGCAAACCAGATTCCCACGCCGTTGTAGCCGAATTTATGAGCCAGCACAAAAGTGGCTTGCGAAACCATCGGAATATCCACCCATTGGCCGGCAATGCCTTCCATGCGGGAGGCGACATAACTCATGATGGGCGTGTATCCAAAACCGTAGGCCAGCAGCAGCCACAGGGGAAAGGCGGGCACCAGCACCTTGCAAAGCACCGTGGAAGTGATGGTACTGGCCAGGTAGATACCCATGCCGATCCAGAGGGAAAAATCGCCGCGGCCCATCGGGGGATGTATAAGACGCTGCCACGCGGACTGGCTGGAGGTGGAGGAATCCGTGTCGTTGGTGGGGGCGAGCATGTCGGTGTTTTTTTTGCGTCGGCGCATGGAGAAAAAAATATGAAAAAAACCAATCAGGGCGATGGCCACGGCCAAACCGATGCCAACGCTCATGTAAACGTCGATATATCCCACCCAGGAGGTATTCACCGCATCCATGCCCGGCTGCCAGTCGGGAATTTGATGCCAATGCACCAGCAGTGGTGTGGCCAGCCAGGTGGCAACGGTGGCAATGGTGGTGCCGAGCACGGCGGAAAAAGGCAGCACAAACCCGACCATGACATTGGTGATGTCAAAACTCACCGCCATGGGCACGCCGGGGAGAAAACTTTGCGTATATTGGGTAAAATCGGCAAAGACCAGAGGAATTGGTTGAATGGGCTTCTGGAGAAAAGTTCCGGTGATGGCCGGGACACCCAGCCAGAGGGCCCCATACACCAGGCCGATCATTCCACCGATAGAAAAAACCCGCCAGCGCCAGGTTTCGTTGCCGCTGGAGCTTTCGGCCAAGGCGGTAATGCCCATGGCTCCGATGGGGGCCATGGGAAAAGGGAGCCTTTCAACATCGCTGGTAACGCGGTACAGCACGTAACCGAGGCCGAAGTTGTTAAGACGGGAAAATAGATAGGTGACGCCCATGAGGACCATGGGAATGACCCAGGCGTGGTTAAAAAAAGTGCGTTCCGCGAGAACTTTTGGTCCAGGCGCGACCCACGATGGAATCAGATGGGAAATGCCGAAGGCCTGGGCGGCGCTGGATTGAATGTAATACTGGGTGAAAAGAAGATTGCTGAAGGGGGATAGAACCGCCACACCGGCCATATAGTAGAGAATGAATATCTCCGGGCTTTTAAGGGTGGTGAAGGACCGGCGGGCCAGTTCAATGAATAATATGGTGGTAACCCATTGGGCGGCCGGGCCAAGGCCTCCGCCGGTCATCAGGCCAAGATACATGGACCCGGGCATCATCACCAGGCCGATGAACAGGCAGCCAATGACGGATTTGAGGTTGAAGCCGTCGGCAAAAACCGACGGGGCGGTCATCAACGACCGGTATTGCGCAAGTTCTTTATCTTCAGTCATCAAAAAAGCCTTATGCTGCAACCGGTGGTAGAGTTTCCTCGGCGTGCGCGAACATCTGTTCCGAACCTGTTACGTATTGGCGCACCATTTCCGGCGATACGGAACGCCACAATAAAAACTGTTTTCGCACCTCCACCATAAATGGCCGGTTAAGGCGGAGCCAGGTGGCGGGACTGCCGGCCTGACGGAGCAGGGTCAGTTTGACTTCAAAGACGTTGGGTTCAGGTGTCGGATGGATGGCCAGCCAGAATTCTTGAATGACACCCAAATCGTAGGGGGCGAGCCAAACTTGGGCGGTTATTCCGTGAATTCCCTGGTGGCTAAAGGCGGCGATTTTTTCAGCGGTAAAGCGCCCCACTCCACTTTGGGAAACGTCGCTGAAAAATTCTTCAATAAATTTGCAGATGCCGTGGGCGGCCAGAGCATTGACGGTAAAGGGGAGATCCACCTGGAGGATGTCGCCGACCGGTTCGGGAAGTTTCCAGTGACGCTGCAGGCTCGGTGCAGCGACGCGCGAAGCCATGCGCGCCGGCCATATCGTGGAGGCCATGACCAAGGCTAAAACCAGGCCCATGGTACCGATGGCCGACATGGAGGAGTAATTGAGATGGACGCCGGAAATCAGATGAGTGTATGTCAGCAGGGTGGCTGCGGCCTGACCGCAGATATAGCCGAAAACCACGCCCAGCGTCCCCAGGGCCGCGGCCTCGGCCAGAAACAACATTCCCACATGGCTGGGGGCCAGCCCCAGGGAAGTGTAGACATGAATTTCGCGTGTGCGTTCGGATACAGCACCAAGCATGGTGTTGAGCACAATCACCGCCGCAATGGCCAGGGGTACCAATACCGAGGAAAGATCGCTAACCCCGGCGCTGGCGGTGGCGTTATACGAAAGTACCCGCTGGCCATTGGAAGCGATGACCGAGAAAGCGCAGCGCCGGGCCAGGTGGCGGGCCTCGCGAAAGATGGTTTTGGGCGTGGCACCATGGGGCTGGAGCATAGCACTGGTCAAGTGGCCGCCGAAACTGCGGACAATTCCGGCGGGCAGTATGGCAACCTCCGCGGGGCGTAAAAACGTAAGACTGGGCTCGCGCATGGCGGCAATCTGGCTGGGGTTCATGTTGGCGGGTGTTTGACTGCCCTGGGCGCTGGCGGCGGCATCGACGGGGAAGATGGGTTCGCCGGTGATCTGGCGAACGGTGAAGTTACGGGTGTTAAAGAACCCGGCGATGGTCAAGGTGCGGCCCAGAATGCGCACCTTTTGGTTGCGGTGCAGCGGATGGCCGCGGAGATCCGCAGGCAGAAAGCATACGGCTTGCCCTGCCAGGAGTTTCTTCCATCCCGGCAACTGAGCGGCGATATTGGCGGCCGGGGTCTTGAAAAATTCGTCTGCCTGGGGCGAAATGCCCACCAAGCCGGCGACGGTCGGGTTGGTGGTGCGTACCTGCGAGAATCTGGTGGGGTGGATGGCGATATGCCAGGTGCGTTGGGTGTTGGTGGAGGCGTACCAATAAACTGGAGCCACAATGCCGTGGCGGCCCACAATTTCCCGGGCCAGTTGCAGGGTAATTTGAGGCATGGGTAGCCAGGCCCGCTGGCGCAAAAGAATGCCGGTGGCTGGGTGGGTGGGCGCATTGGGTTCGGCATTGGGCACCAGAGTCAGATTGTGGCGTAAGCTGGTGAAACAAAGCAGGGTGAAGGTGAGCAGCACCAAAGTAATCAGGGTGAGAGTGGTGCGGGTACCGCGGCGGCGCATGTTGGAAAGGCCGAGTCGTAAAGCCGCCCCAAATACAGCACTGCCGCGGAGAGTATCTTTGTGGGAGCTGGATCTGGCACCGCGCATGTTGCCAAGTTCGTTCTCAAATTTTTGAAATAGAATGTGAATGACCACTGCGGAAAGAAGCAAAATGACGAAGGCCAAAAGAATCATCAGCGGGGCCTTTTTGACCCGCGTTATCTCGAT
>JAJZCR010000037.1 GCA_021851715.1 Planctomycetota bacterium | reverse complement strand
CGGCGCAAGGCGCGGCGGCGATCTGAAATGGGTTCGGCAAGCGTTACCATCAGCGGCCATCATCCATATTTCAGTCGCCACACGCAAGTGTCCTGTGGCGATGGGGACATCGCCGGAGAAGGCGGGCTGGGACGCCTGCACCACAAAACAAGAAAACAAGGGCATCGCTGGCTACGGCAGGCGGGGACGCCTGCACCACAAAATCTGGCCGCACCTTTTTGCTACCAATTCATGCATTTACATTGACGGGAACTGGCCGCCCATTTAACATACAACGCTCTTACCTTGAGGAATAAATTCACGCATGAACATTGATCATCGTACACGACGATACTCCCGCGCGAAGGATGGGCAAGAGTGGTTGGCAAATCCCGGTCTGCACTTTGACCAGCCTACGCCCGTCGCGCCGGAAGGGCTTGGCGGCTTGATCCGCGACCATTTCTCCAACGGTCGACTTTTTGCAACGGTCGGCTGGCACCAGGGGCTGGTCAACATTTCCTATTGGGGTCGGCAGCATCTCGGTGGCTCGGCATTTTTTCAAGGGTCGCTGGAAGGGGCGTGGACCAAGCTGCTGCGTGCCTGTGCGGGCGTTGGAGACAAGCGTTATTACCTGCCGCTGACCGATGCCAGCCTTTATCCCTTCGGAATTTCCGGCCGCAGCCGCATCATGGAAATGGATTTTAAACAGGAAATACTGCTGCTGCCCGACGCGGTCGTGCAGCGTTTTCGCGTGGTACACAACCCGAAAAAACATCCGGTATTTATTGAAATGTTCCACCAGGAAAACATTTGCCGCGTGAATATGGCCAATCGCACCTGGTCGGACTTTGCGTTAAATGCCCGTGGCAATGCCATGATTTGCCGCTGCACAGATGTCGATTCGCTATCGGATCCGGTTGATACCTGCCTGAGCCAGCAGGGAATCTCCATGGCCAGGCAAAATGCGCGCCGCGCCACCACATGGATTGGATTAGGATGCAACGCCCCCATGCAATCGCGCCCTACCCACCAGGGTTTCAAGCTCTATCTCACCAGCCAACCTATTCCCAGCGGAGAAGCCTGCTTTTTTGTGGTTTTCGCGGACAGCCGGGCAAAATTAGAACAGCGGCTGCAATATCTATCCGCCCATGCGTCGATGGAATGTGATGCCCTGGTGGCCAAATATCAACAACGGCTGGCCCGACGACCCCAGATTGACACGGGCAACAAGGTGCTCAACTCCGCCTTTGCTCAATATCCGGAAGTCCTCCATTTTATCAAGTTGCCGGATCGCCCCGGTGCCGTGAGAGCCACACAGGCCGGCTACTTCGTCTGGGGATGGGATGGCATGATGCCGATAGGACCGTGCACTCTTTCCAACGAACCGGACTACGCCGCCGAGATACTCCGCTTCTTTCAAAAAACACGCCATCCCACACTGGGCCTGCCGCATCAGTTTACAACCGCCTTTACCCTGAAGATGAAGGCTCCGATACCGGCGCAAACGCAATATATCACCGGGCTGTATCAATACCTTGCCGCCACCGGCCATGTGGCCGTGGCCCGAGAGGTCATGCCCACGTGCCAATTCATTCTGGATCAGTGCCGCAAAAACCTGGTGCGGGATACCGGCTTGGTGGCCGGCTCCGCATTGTGGCCCGATTTTCCTGAGGCGATGGAAGAAAATGGGCACGATATCAGTTCGCTCAACAATTCACTGGTCTACCAGGCCCTGCGGGCCATGGAATACATTGCCTCCGCCTGCAACCAGCCCGCCCTGGCGCAGGAGTGCCGTGACTGGGCGATCAAACTCCGGACCAGCTTTGTTGAATATCTGTTTGACCGTAAGCACGGCTACTTTATTTCATCCTGTTCTTCGCGCAATTTTAAGCCGCGAAAACATTATTGCTGCCAGGCTATTTTCTGGCTCACACCGTTTGCACGCGAATTGGTGGCTCACGATCCGCAACGTATTGCTTCTTTCATGAACCGACATCTGCGATCCGCCCGGTGTCTGCTTTCACTGCCACACTGGGATACGGCGTGGATGGCCGACGGGAACCAGCTTGGATCAAGCTATCCGGCGGCCGATCATTTTTACCTGAACATGCAAAAACTCACCGCGAATACCAGCGGCCTTGAGTCCTGGCTGGAGGATATACAATGGTACTGGCAATATCACACCGCCCCCGAAGCATTCACCCCTGAAACGGAAAATGAACAGATATTCGGCCCGGACAATCATGGCTGCAAGCAAGTACAGGCCCTTTCCACCTGGTATTCCGGCCTTTACCATGGAGTGGCCGGAATGGATTTTGACCATGAAGGCATCACCTTCAACCCGTGGCATGATATTCCGCTGAATATCAGCCGGTTGTCCCTGCGCGGCAAACCCGTGGATATCCAAATTCGTGGTGCGGGGCCGCACCTGAAATCAATGAAACTCAATGGCCGCCCGCTACCCCCCGGATCGCGCAAGGTCGCGTGGAACCTGTTACGGTCCCCTCATTCCAGGCTGGAACTGCTGCGCACTCACAGGCCGCCGGGGCATCCCGTCATCGTGCGTGCCGACGGCCTGGCTGTCAGTAAAGTTTCTACCCGCCCTGGGCACCTGTCCGCCACCGTTACCGGCGAGATGAGCGGCGAAGTTATCGTCCAGACCAGGTCCGTGGCCACCATCGTGGTGGATGGTGATACGCGCAAATATGTCCACGATTCCTCCACCGGCACCGTTTGTATTCCCTTGCGCCAGCAAGGAACAATGACGCTGAATATTCTGGAATAACTTCGCTGCGGGTATAATAAAGCCTGTGATGTTCTGCGATGGCTGGTCACAGGAGACGCGGTGACTGATTTATTTGCTCCAATGCGGGAAAAACGCCGGGCCGCGGTACAGCCATTGGCGGCACGTATGCGGCCGGCGACATTGGATGAATTTATCGGCCAGCAGCATATTCTGGGGCCGGGCAAACTGCTGCGCCGCATGATTCAGGCGGATCGGTTAACGAGCCTTTTATTTTCCGGGCCGCCGGGAACAGGCAAAACCACGCTGGCCACCCTGATTGCCGGTACCACGCGCCGCCACTTCGTGGAACTTAATGCTGCTGCAACCGGGGTCAAGGAAGTGCGCGATGTGATGGCGCAGGCCCTCGGCCTGCTGGAAAGCACGGGGCAGGGCACGGTTTTGTTTCTGGATGAAATTCACCGCTTCAACCGTGCACAACAGGATATTCTGCTTTCCGATGTGGAACGCGGCCTGATTGTATTAATCGGTGCCACCACCGAAAACCCCTTCTTCGCCGTGAATGCCCCGCTGGTATCCCGCAGCCAGATTTTTGCCCTTGAGCCCCTGACTACCGACGATATCCGCACGATCATTCAGCGGGCACTCCATGATTCCCAACGCGGCTTTCCGAATTTGCGTGTCGAGGTGACGCCGGAAGCACTGGAATTTTGGGTTATCAGCAGCGATGGAGATGCCCGTCGGGCTTTAACCGCCCTGGAGATTGCCGTACTTTCGCAGCAGGATCAACCGCGTCCGGCCGGCGATCCGCTGCGGATTGACCTGGCCATTGCCCGGGAATCCATGCAGCGAAAAGCGCTGGTCTATGACCCCACCGGCGACGACCATTATGATTCGGCCAGTGCCCTCATTAAAAGCATCCGCGGCAGTGATCCGGATGCGGCAGTCTACTGGCTGGCCCGGATGCTGGCCTCCGGCGAAGACCCCCGGTTCATCGCCCGTCGCGTGGCCATTTTAGCCTCTGAGGATGTGGGCAATGCCGACCCCCTGGCCATTATTCTTGCCGCCGCCGCGGTGCAAATTACCACTTTTGTCGGCCTGCCCGAATGCCGCCTGACGCTTGCGCAAGCCGTGACTTATCTGGCCTGCTGCCCGAAAAGCAACGCCGCCACACTGGCCATTGATGCCGCCACCGCGGATGTGAAGGAGAACCGCACCATTCCGGTGCCCCGGCATTTGCGTGACAGCCATTATCCGGGTGCTGCCGCTCTCGGGCACACCGGCTATCAATATGCCCACAATTTTCCGGAAGGTTATGTTCCGCAGGTGTACCTCGGCGTGGAAAAAAACTATTATATCCCCACCAACCGCGGGCGCGAGGCCGAGTTTGGCCAGTATCTTCAGAAACTGGCCGCCTTGCGGCGGCAAGCCGAAACACATCCGCAGTCAACCTAGCGATGCGCGGGTGGAAGTACGATTGGCCGAAAATGGCCGCTGAATCAAGGAAACGACATGATGGACAAAGTTACAATCCGACACAACATGAAAGCCCTTCTGGGAACAATAGACGCGACGGCCCGTCATACGCGTTCACTGGCTGCGTGCAACCGCCTGGCCCAAACACCTGAATTCCGCGAATCGCAATTGATCATGCTTTTTTTATCCCTGGAAAGCGAGGTGGAAACGTCCACGCTGGCTATTCAGGCCTGGACCGCGGGAAAACGCATTGCCGTGCCGCGAGTCTTCTGGGAAGAACGGGCTATTGCACCGGTTGAGATACAATCCTTGGATTTTTCGTCGCAGGGCAAGCCTGCGGGGCCGCGTGAACCGGTGCATGGCAAACTGGTTTCCCTGGGCCAGATTGATTTAGTTGTGGTACCCGGCATCGCCTTTGACCGCCGCGGCCATCGCCTGGGCCGCGGCCAGGGTTTTTATGATCGCTTTCTGGCTCAAAAAGATCTCCGCGCCCGGCGCATAGCTCTGTGCTTTCAGGAACAGGTACTGCAGCAAGAACTTCCGATCGAACCCCATGATGTGCCTATGAATATGATTGTTACCGATGAAACCGTCATTCGATGCTAAGTTTATGAGTACAGGGGATCGCCGGAATGCAGGAGCCGATGGACACACTGCAAAGACGGGTTTGGTTTTAGGATGCGAGCTTTTGGTCGAATAAATCGCCGTCGCCGATGGTCACTGGCCACGTTGCTGATGTGGGTGGGCGTGGCCGCCCTGATTGCGTGGGGGCTGTGGCAGGGGTATCGGGTGCGGAAAATGGTTCTCGCCCGGGCGCATCTTCAGTTGCACCACCAAGCCATCAACCCTGACCGGCCCCAGCATCCACGGCCAACGGTCCTTGCCGACAACTCGAAATCTTCACCAGTTATCAAGCGGGTATTTTTGTCGTCGCATGGCGAATCGCCTTGGGGTGCAACATCCGACACTCCGCATCATTCGCAGGTTATCGCCGTACTTTCGCCCGGCGTGATCCATCAAACCAACGCGAGCATCCATGCAGCGCGGCACTGTCTTCACGATGGAAAGATTCTCTCGGGAAGAAACCTGCTCAACCATGCCTTGTTCATGTTGCGCGGATTTTCCGAACCGCAGGCGAACACCATACGTCATATCCTGAGCGGATTGAACCGGCGAACCTTGCTTTCCGGTGGCGTTATTCCCGATGACCCTCTCACCCGTGTCGTGTCCGTTACGCCGGGCGAATCGTTGGATTATCTGGCCTATTTGTACCGTATCACCCCCCATCTGCTCCAACGCATCAATCCCGGCGTTAACGCGCAAAACCTGCAGCCCGGTGCCGGGATCAAGGTTATTCTTGGTCCCTTTGATGCCAAAATTCTGCTGCGCCACAAGCGCCTTGACGTCATGGATCGGGGCATTTTTATCACCTCCATGCCCATCCGCATGGCAGATCTGATACCCATTCCTCCGGGCCGATACCGTCTGCAAATCGGCGGCGAGTCCCAATTTCCCAATCCCCTGGGACCGGGTCACGGCTATCGCATTACCCTGGTTAAAATTGGCCGAGCCGCGGCCGGTGCTGGCCCACATTCCACCGTCGTGCTTACCACCCCCCCGACCACGGTGGGCGAAATTGAAATATCCACCGGCCCGATGCGCCGGCTTTTTGAACTCTTGTCACCGGAGTTCTCACGTGTGGAGATTCTGCCTTAATACGGTTACTATGGGAGTTTGTGGCTTGAACAAAAGGATGTTAAGACGCTTCGGATCAGCGGCAGGCAATTTGTTTGGGTAAGGAGCCAACTTTATGGCGATTATTGTACAGTGCCACAAATGCTCCACGGTGCTGGAATTGGATGATGGATTCCGCGGCGGTGTATGCCGATGCAGCCGCTGTGGAACCTTGCTGCAAGTTCCCATCGAGGCCGGCCACGTTGCGTCTACATCTCGTCGAGCATCGCCGGAAGTCGCGCCACCCTCCACCGGCAGGTCCGCCGCGTCGGATCGTGACAGTATCGCCACCGGCAGCGGGATCGGCAGTGGGATGCGACGCCCGGCGACCCCTCCCGCAGGCAGCGGTGCCTTTGCCGGTTCGGGTGCGTTCTCGCGCTCGCCATCGGCACAGGATCGTGCTGGTGCAGAATCCCATCCGCCGGCAACTCGTGTTGCACGTCCGACCACACCCGTGCCACGTGCTGCATCCGTGCCACACAAGCAACGGCGGCTGAGCCTGGATCCGCTGGTGTTCTGGTCCCTGGTGGCGGTGGCTTTGCTGTTTCTGGTGGCCGTAAGCCTGGTCATCTGGCAGATCATGGGCCAACAGTCCCGCCGGCGCGCCGCATCATCGTATACACCCAGCAGCGTGCGCCATTCGGGAAATGGCGCCCACGCGCCGAGCGGACCTTTGTTTCTGGGCATCCCCTTGACGGGCGACAAGATTATTTTCAGTCTCGACGGTTCATCCGCCAATATCAATAGTTTCAGCTATGTTACCCAGGGCGTGCAGGAAGCTGTGGCCACCCTGGCCCCGGATCAGCAATTCCGGGTAGCCATCTGGCGGGACAAGGGTCTCACGCTGCTGCCCTCGCAGGGCTGGCTGCGGCGTTCGGAAGTCCAAGCTCTTCACCCCATTTTGCGCCGTTTGCGCAACGCCATGAGCTATGGATCCAACAATACCCTCAAGAGCATGCTCGCATCGCTGGCTTTAGGCGGAAACCAGGTGATTTTTGTTACCGCCAAATTTCAGATGCCCCACAATCTCGTCGCGGCCATGGAGGCCAAACGCAGTCCCGGCCAGCGGCTGGATGTCATCAGTGTGGATGGCGAGCGCCGGGAACTGCAAAAATTGGCCCAGCAATGTGATGGCCAATTTCATAAATACACCGTGAGTGAATTGAATTCGATAACCGCCGCCAATGCCGGCAACTAAAGATTATGCGGGCCGGCGGCGCGGTGCGGCCCAACCGCTTGCGCAGCGACCCCATAACCGGCTGTTCCCCTTCCAGCCGCGGCGAACACCTGTGACCCAACCGCCCGCCCCGCGTTCCGGATCACCAAGACCCTTGAATTTTCAGGACAACCCCATGTGCAGCAAGCCTGATGTGAATGATCCACCCTCCACACCGACGGATGATGCCGATGGAGTGGAATCACTGCCCGTAGATGAGGCACTCGATCATATTGAGTTTCATATTCGCCACGATCTGCAAAAACGCCTGGACCTGTACCTGCGTGATCGGCTGCCTCACCATTCACGCTCGATGCTG
Organism: Planctomycetota bacterium; assembly: GCA_021851715.1. Lineage (GTDB taxonomy): Bacteria > Planctomycetota > Phycisphaerae > WQYP01 > WQYP01 > JABEVA01. The sequence goes on along the minus strand of JAJZCR010000037.1, from coordinate 28,477 downwards.
CAAAAGTTAATTCGTGCGGGAGCCGCTTTGGTCAATGATCGTCCGGCCAAATCCAGTACGCTGCTGCGGACCGGAGACAAAGTTCAATTGGATATTCCTCCTGCGGTGGATCATCACGCCCTGCCGGAGAATATCCCGCTGCAAGTCGTTTATGAGGACGACCACTTTCTCGCCGTCAATAAACAGGCAGACCTTCTGGTCCATCCGGCCCGTGGCCACTGGACCGGCACACTGATCAACGCCCTGCTGTACCGCGCCCGTCAGAATGCCGGCACGCTTTCCACCGGCAGCGATCCGTGGCGTCCCGGAATCATTCATCGCCTGGACCGCCATACCACCGGCCTGATCCTGATTGCCAAAACTGATGAGGCCCATTGGCGGCTGGCCGGCCAATTCGAGCGCCGCACCATTCGCAAGACTTACCTGGCAATCGTCCATGGAGTGCCGGCGCTGGATAGCGATATGATTGATGCTCCATTGGGAGTCCATCCTGGCAACCGCGAAAAATATGCTGTGCGTGCCGAGGGCGGCCGCCCGGCTCAAACCATTTACCACGTGCGTGAAAGGTTTGGCCGATGCTCCCTGCTGGAGTTGGCTCCGAAAACGGGCCGCACACACCAACTTCGGGTGCATTTGGCGCATATCGGGCATCCCATTGTCGGCGATGTCACCTATGGTGGACGTGAACTTTCGCCACTGGATATTACCGGACCAAAAACCGTTTCGACCGCTCATCCGACCTGTCCCGTTATCGGCCGCCAGGCGCTGCACGCCTTCAGGCTGCAATTTGTTCACCCCTTTAATTTCACCCGTATGACTCTGGAAGCCCCTCTGCCTGATGATATGATTGAATTATTGTCGGTCCTTCGCGGGACTGGTCGATAATTAGGGCGATGTCGGCCGTAGCCGACGATGACGCTGGAGGCGGCGATTCATATGCACGGATGCTGTTCAAGCATCGTCCGGGATCGGACTGATAACAGATCTGGACTGACAAGACCATGGTTATTCAGGAAATATTGGACCAGTGCCAGGCGATCATTGAATACCAATTCCGTTCTCCGGAATTGCTGGACGCCGCATTGACTCATTCTTCCTGCGCGGATAACCGTTTGCTTTCCAACGAGCGGCTCGAATTCCTCGGCGATGCCGTGCTGGGACTTATTGTATGCCAGCGGCTTTATGAAATTTATCCCGAACATCTGGAAGGCGAACTGACCAAGCTCAAATCCGCGGTGGTCTCGCGTCGCACGTGTGCCGCCATCAGCAACGCCATCGGCCTGACCGCCCTCATTCGCGTCGGGCGGGGCATGGAAGGAGCAGGCACCCGCCCGAGCAGCCTGGCCGCGGGCGTATTTGAATCCGTTGTGGCCGCCATTTACCTGGATGGCGGCTTTGAAAACGCCCGCACCTTTGTGCTCAAACATACCGACACCTGGATTTCCCAATACGCCAAAACCAGTCACCAGCAAAATTACAAATCCCTGCTTCAGCAATACGTGCAGCGCCAGCTCGGCGGCACCCCCACCTACGAAGTTCTGGACGAAACCGGGCCGGATCACCATAAATCATTCCAGGTGCGGGTCGTAGCCAACGACCGCGGATTCAGCCCTGCCTGGGGTACCACCAAGAAGGATGCCGAGCAGCAAGCCGCCCTGAAAGCCCTGCAGGAACTGGGCATGGTGGACGAACACGGCCATGAACCACCCCCCGTTTCCGCCGCCCCCGCCAAATAAGCGCGGCCTGCGGTGAACACCCAATTTTCACGCCGGAGAACCCGTTCCGGAGAGTAAATTTTCCGGCCCACCGTGCATCACACGCCGGGCTTTACGCCACCGGCTTTGGTTACGGTTTGGCCGCGGCAGCCTGACGGGCGGCGGCCAGCACCGGGGCATAGTCGGGCTGATGGCCAATGTTCGCCACCAGTTGAACGTAGGATATTTTGCCCGTCTTCCCCACCACCACGACCTGCCGTGCCAGAAGGCCGTTTTGCTTGATCAACACGCCATAAGCTTTGGCAAATGCGTGGAAGCGGTAATCGGAAAGGGTCATAATGTGTTTAACGCCTTTGGCACCGCACCACCGTTTCTGGGCAAAGGGCAGGTCCATGCTGATGGTGATGATTCCCACATTTTTTCCCAGGGTGGACGCCACCTGGTTGAAATGGTGAGTTTCCAAACTGCAGACCGGCGTATCCAGTGATGGCACCGACGAGAGAATCCAGACTTTTCCATGGCCAGGTTTAAAATGGTAAACCGTCATGTTGTTGGCGACGGCCTTAAACGGTGGTGCCGCTTCGCCCACATGAACAGGACAGCCCAGCAGTGTGAGAGGCTGACCGTTGAGTGTTACCAATCCGGTGCGCTGGGTAACGGGCAACAATGCGCATCCACCCGCTACCAAAAGCGAAACCGCCAGCAACACGAAAGTCGAAAATCTCACAGGCTTCATACGATAGCTCCTTACATTGTTCATTATAGTATAGCTCGGAGCCTGCCTGCCTGTAAAAAAATGTTGCCGTGAAGCAAAAATACGTTGCGGCGTGGCCATCAATTGTTGCCAAAGCACCGCGGCCGCCACCACGTCAGCATATTCGAGGGGTATCAGGCAAAAACACGATGCTTCCCGGCCGTATGCGCCAGATTTTGGCGCATTTTTTGCCTTCACGGCCTGCAACATCCGCTGATTCTCTTTATTTATTTGTATGGTTTTCACACCGTGAAGGGTTCCCGACCGGCTTACGCCACCTTGTCTTGGGCATCGTTGATGCGGTCGATCATGTCAATGGCTTCGGCCACACCTTCCAGATGAGGATTGAGAGCCAAGGCCTGTTCATAACAGTGGTGGGCATGCATGAAATCGCCCAGATTGCAATAGCAATGCCCCAAATTGGCCATGGCTACAAAATGCTGCGGTTCGAGTTTGAGGGTAGATTGATAGTCTGTGATCGCTTCTTCAAACCGATCCGCCAAGCTGTAGGCAATGGCCCGCTGGTTGTAAGCCTCGGCAAAGCCGGGGTCCACTTCGATGGCCATGGAGAAGCGTTCGATAGCAACTTCCGTGTTGCCATGGTTAAGATGGGTATTGCCTTGCTTGATAAGATGGGTGCTCTGCTTTTTACCCATTCCACACCAGATGCAGCGGAGAGAATTGTCCGCCAGTTGGTTCACTTTGAGGTCCTGATCGTGGAGAGTACGTATTAACGGCCCGACGGCGGTTCCATCTCCGACCAGGCCCAGCGACATAATCGCCAGTCTCCGGGCCTGCATATCGCCCTCCATCAGAAGCTGAATCAACCACCCCACCGGCCAGGCCTCGTGGAGAACCTCGTATGCCCAGCGAAGGTCCCCTTTCTCAAAGGCTGGTTGCAATTCTTTGACAAAGCGTGTAGTACTGATTTGGAATCCGTCGCTCTCAGCCATGTGGTACTCCGTTTCCTGTGCCAGAAACCACGATGCGCTTAAATCGCGAAACCTTCGCATCTTGGAGCACTCCATTGCTTCTGGTGGTTACCCGTTCACTTCTGCTTACGCCGACTGGACACCTGCACCATGTTAGCTGTGTCTTCTTAATCATAGGCACACAATAACCCTTGGACAAGGGCAATAATAAAAAATAATATCGGACTCTGCCTTTCAGTTGCGTGTTCTGGTCATCGGGCTAAGCTTTATTCACAGAAGCATTTATCTAAAATCACAAACGATCATTTGGACCGGCCGCTGACAAGCATTGCGTGACCATTATTCTCATATCTGAAGGTATAGTCCGAAATTAGCGGATGGAAAGTGCAAAACATGTCAATCACGTTTATGCGAAATGTGCGAGTGATATTTATGGCACTTGCGAAATATCTTCAGCCTGTCATGGCCACACCACTTGGTTGCGCCGCCCATCGCATCAGTCCGGCCATTGCCTGGCTGGGCGCACTGTGGTCACCTTCATCGGTGAAACCTTGAACCCGCCGACACCACCCACAAGCCAGGTCCCGCGGAAATAATCCCCGGGCTGCGGGTTGCGCGGGGCGGCGGAAATTGCCTGGGGCCGCAGACTTCGGCCTGTAAGTGGTGACAAGGTGCTTTGATCCACCATGAATGCAGCGGAGCTTTTGACCAAGTACCGGATCGTTGGGTATAATCCGAAGGAGTTTGTGAGTTGTTTCACAAATCGCCCTGGGCCAGGCGGATGCGAGGTCCAGCGAAGAAGAGTTTTTATGGTAAATTTAGCCTTGGCTGCCGTGACCTCCCCTTCCAATACTTTTGAGTATTGGATACTCATCGGGCTGTTTTTTATCATCGCCTTGATTTTTGCGCTTAGCAATGTGGTGCTTTCGGCGATTTTGGGGCCGTCGCGCAAGGGCCGGGTGAAAGATTCCACTTATGAATCCGGCGTGGATCCCCTGGGCAGCACCAAAGACCGCTTTAACGTGCGGTTTTACCTGGTGGCGGTGGTGTTTCTGGTGCTGGATGTGGAAATTCTGTTTTTGATTCCGTGGGTGATGATCTTTTCCAAGCGGCAAAGCCCCGGCCTGCATTTAAGCCATGTGCCACTTTTTGCCAGCATCATTATTTTCACCATCATCCTGATTCTGGCCTACGTGTATGCGTGGGCCAAGGACGTATTCAACTGGAGTTAAAGGCCGCCGGAAGGTGGTCCGCAAGGGTCCGGCGAACGGTGAACTCTGCCGGCCCTGTTCAGGAAGCTGTCTTATGTCGATCGAACCTACATCCTTACCCGATAACGTACTCACCATGAACCTTAAAAAGGTGGTCAACTGGTGCCGGCGTTCCAGCGTATGGCCGATGCCCTTTGCCACGGCCTGCTGCGGCATTGAGCTGATGGCTACCGCCAGCAGCCGCTATGACCTGGCCAGGTTCGGTGCGGAAGTGATGCGGTTTTCGCCGCGGCAGGCGGACCTGATGATTGTGGCCGGTCGTGTGAGCATCAAGATGATGCCGGTGCTGCATCGCATTTATCTGCAGATGGCCGAACCCAAATGGGTCATCAGCATGGGGGCTTGCGCCAGCACCGGTGGAGTTTTTGATAATTACGCCACGGTGCAGGGTATTGATCAATTCCTTCCGGTGGATGTGTACGTGCCCGGCTGCCCGCCGCGGCCGGAAACTCTCATGGAAGGCATTATGCTCATTCAGAAAATCATTGATCAACATGGCCTGCCCGCGGCCAAGCGTCAACCGATGAAACTTTCAGTCCAACCCAATTACCGGCCAACCCCGCAACCGCAGGTGATTCTAGGCCCCAAGCTTTCCGCAGCTTTGCATGAATAATTGCCCTGGTCCACACCCCGGCACGTGCTGCCCGGCTGAAGCCGTCATCCGATGGAAGTCCAATCAAACAACACGCCCATGGTCTTTTCGCGCTGTGCATCGATGGTTTCGTAGGCCTGCTGGCACTGGTCCGGCCGGAAGGTGTGGGTATTGAGGCCTGAAAGATTGAAACGCCCGGACATCGCCAGGTTAAAAAATATGCCGGCACCGGCGGCGTTACTCAAGACGTCCGCGTGCGCGTCGTGTGCCCCTACCACCGTCAGCCCGCGGATTATCACATCTTTGGTCAGATGCTGCTGGCCAGGAAAACCGGTATCTCCGAGCAGCACCACGCGGCCCCGGTCCGCCGCCATAGCGAGCGCCGCCGAAAAGACCGCCGCATGACCAGTGGAATCGATCACAACCCGGGGCCGTCGGCCGCCATTGGCTGCGAGTATTTCCGCTTCCACCCGGTCAATGGCACCGGCCACCACCGCCGTGGCCCCGCCGGCCTTGGCCGGGGCCAAACGTGAAGAGAGCGGATCCACGCAGATGATCACGGTGGCTCCGGCGGCATTGGCCCAGCGGACAGACATTTGCCCGATGGGGCCGGCTCCGATCACCAGCACCGAATCGCCCAGTACGTATTGTGCCACATGAGCGCCGACGCCGGCAATCTTTGCCAGTGCAAACCAAGCCGCCGCTTGGGGGTCCATATCCGCAGGAACAGGGAAAAATTCAGCGGCATCACCCACGGCTTCGGAGACATGGCCCAGGCGCGCCGCCACGCGGTCGCCCACGCGAAACTGTTGCACCTTGGCTCCGACTTGCATCACTTGTCCGATCAGCGAATAGCCCGGTACAAATGGGTATTTAATCCAATTGTCCCAGTGGGTGCCCGGGGCGAAATTGCGATTAAAGCAGATCAACTCCGTACCCGTACTGATCAGTGAAATCAGGGTTTTAACGCGTACCGCGGTGTCTGCCATTGGAGCAGGGGCCATGGATTCCAGGGTGCATTGGCGATGGCCGGTGAAGACGATGCGTTTGGTCATGGGGCTGGTACTCCTGCAAATGTTTGTTACGTGACTGCCGGCGGCTAACCCGCGGCTTCTTCCCGCCAGTCGCATACGGTAAAGGCCCGGCGCAGGGCCTGCATGGCATCGCCCCTGGGCCGAAATTCGTGGCCGACATAGCCGTCGTAGCCGCTTTGGGCGATGGCCCGGCAGATGCCGCGGTAATTGAGTTCCTGGTTATCATCAAAATCCTGCCGACCCGGATTGCCCGCCGTATGAAAATGGCCGATATGGCGGATGGATTTCTGCAAGGTGCGAATCACATCGCCTTCCATAATTTGCATGTGGTAAATATCGTAAAGCAGTTTGACCCGGGGGCTGTTGACCAGGTTGCACAAGGCCACACCCCAGTCGGTATGATCGGCCTGGTAGTTGTAATGGTCTATGCGGGAATTGAGCAATTCCACATTCAAGTTCACGCCCTTGGCTTCGGCCAGCGGAGCGCAAAGCCGCAGGGCCTGCGCACAAACCAGAAGGCCTTCATAGTCGCTTTGTCCGGCATTGCGGTTGCCACTGAAGCAGATCAGGCCCGGAATGTCATAATCCGCCGCCAGGGCAATAGACTCGCGCAATTCCGTGGCGATTCGATGGTGATTCTCCACCCGGTTCAAGCCGTCACCCAGCGATGCATGGCCGCACATACCCGCCATTCGCAGGCCGCATTTTTGCACGGCTGCCATAAGCGTTTTAAATTCGGGCAGCGGCGGCCGGCCCCAGATTTCCACTGCCGCAAAGCCGCTGTCGCGGATTTGCCCCAGCAGCGTGTCGATAGAACCTTGGCCGCCATGAAATATCGGAAGAACCACCGACTGTTTGATACGCATAAAACCATCCTTTTTTTGCGATTTCGAGCCGCCAAACAGGCCGAATTTGCATGGTCTTTCCGAGAATTGCCGACAGGTGCCGGCGTCCAAAGTGCTCGGGACAGGAATCGAACCTGCACTCCTTACGGAACCGGAACCTAAATCCGGCGCGTCTGCCAATTCCGCCACCCGAGCGCACTGTGAAATTTTACCATACCATGCGGCTGCCGCCACACCAAAGCCGGAAAATCGCGATCAACGCGATAAAACAGATTTTTCGCACGGTTACGGCGCAAGCCATCCGCATTCCACCTTGATTTCCTGCTCGGACCGGTTCACGGTTGCCTGTGGCCGAAGGCGGCATCTTGAATTTGCATTGTCCGCCGGGGGCGGATAAAGTCGCGCCCAATCAAGACTCCCCCTGCGGCTGGCACCGCTGAATCGCGGCCCATGGCTGACGCACCTTCGGAGTATTCGACATGAAAACGTGTTTGGCAATTGTCGGCGGCGCTGGCTGCCTGAGCATTATCATCATCATCGTCGTATTGGCCATCTTCATCACACATGCGGCCTATTTGGAGCCGGGTGCCAACGCCTATATCGACCGCGCCGTACCGGCGATAGCGGCACACTGGGATGTGCAGCAGTTGCTGGATCGAGCCACTCCCACGTTGCAACGATACGCTTGGCACCACCGCTGGAAACTCAAAGGATTGTTTACTATATTTCGGGCGCTTGGGAACCTGAAACACCTCGACAGCCCCACCGACTACAAGATTTTCACCACGAACAACGTCACCACCGGCACTTTTACTATTCCGGCAAAATTTACAAAAGGGTCGGCCACAATTCGCATACAGCTTCTGAGAACCGGCAAGACATGGGAAATTAACAGTTTTTACATCACCTCAAGTGTTTTCTTGCCGCTCACGCCGCCGGAACCGGCCGGAATAAGAATTCACCCACCGCCCATCGGTCTTTCGACTGGTGGCCCCAAGCTGTAGCAGGGTGGCGGCCGCACCGGCACAGACAAACAATATCCTGGTGCTGACGGGCGGTGACCGATAGTACACAGATCAATCGCTTAGTGAATTAATCGTTATTCGCGTGAAGGCTGCGGCTTGTTTAGCTGCTGCGCTGATCCAGCCGTTGTTGGAACGGCTTTCCTTACTGAGGAACCGGAGCATGGCGCGGGCTTTACCGGCATTGGAAGTTCCCCAACGCGCCACGCCGAGGCTGGTGATTGCGGCAATGCGCCAGGAAACGTCGTGATCGTGGCGGATGATGTTGATGAGATCGGGCGCAAACGGATTTACATTGTGAACTATCTGGTATTTGGCGTCCCACTTGCTCAGGGCGGCCCGCACATGCCGATCCAGTTTCAAAACGGAATGGTCAAGGTACATATTTTTCAGGGGGCCTTTGCGGTAAAGGGATTTCATACCAGCCAGCGATTCGTCCATGGCATCGATGCCGACCATACGTTCCGGCACAAAAAGCCCCTTCTTCCAAAGCCGATATCCAAAGGCCAACCCTGCGGAAAAAGCTGCCTGGGCCTTTTTGAGATGATTGGAGAATTGATAGGCAGCCCCCGCCTGGGCCGTAAGGGTCAACAGGGTTTCCAGGCGGCTTTGGACTACATCATTGACCTTGGGCAGCGGCGGTTGCGTGTAAAACAAAAGATGGGTCCGGGCAAGCCCTTTGCCCGCGGCTTTTTCAATCAGGGTTACAATGGTCATCAGCCTGGGGTCGCCGGCGGGATCAGCAATGTGGTTGATGCGCCGCAGCGCATGCCGGCTCGGTGCCAGGGATCGCAGTGCATGGTAGGCCTGCGTGTACAAGGACCCGGCACCAAATCCAGCAGTTGATGGTACGAGTCCATCGGGCTGGGCACCCACTCTTATCGAATCCATAAAGCCCGGAGCCATGGTCTTGCTGCTGGCCTGTCCAACGCCCGTGGGCGTCATGCTATAGATCAGGGCTGCCACAAAAGCGGCGACGATCACAAATGCAATGCCAAATCCAACTTTCCAACTCACGCCACACCTCTTGACTTTCGTGAAAACCGGCCGTTGACCATCGCAGGCCTGCTGTAGCAAGGCCCGTCGGACGAAGGCCGACCACCGCATTTTGGCACTTCTCTTGGCCGTGTCAACCCCGGGGCGGTGAGAACTGTCGGTCCAGGCCATAATTCAGGCATCACCCCGATTTGGAGTTTGCACGGATTGGCCACAACGGTGGCGTACCCCTGAAATAAAAAAAGCCGTGTGGAGGAGGGTAAATCCACACGGCCTGGCGGAGGAGGAAACGAGTTTGGGTTTGTGCATGGAGCAGACTTATTCTGCGACAGACCTCCGGGCTGCACTTCAAACGAACCGGTCTGCACCATGCACCGACTATTCACTTTTTCCGGCTGCGGGCCTTTGCAGCCAACGTCTTTCCGGCAGCCCCAGGCTTTAGGCCTGCTTCACCTTGCACTTGCGTGTCAAACCGCAAGCGAGGTTGCTCTCTCTCTGGATCCCCAGCGAGCCTGGCGGCTCAATGTTTGCCGAGCAGGTACCGCACTGGTGTCAACATCGCGGGTTGACGCATCTGCTGTTACTATTGCAACTGGCGTGCCAAAGCCGCCTCCAGTCAAAAAAATGCCTCTTAAAATGCCTGCCCGCACGGGTTGCCCGCAAAAAGAGCGATAAAAACCTGCCGCCAGGCGTCTGAAACGTTGCGCGGCCCGGCCGGTTCCGCCGATGCTTCGCCACCAGCACCCCAGCGGCTGCTTACGGCGTAATCAAAGCATTGGTAAAAAAGCGGATTTGTGCAGCAACTGCGCAGTTGTGCCGGCGGGCGGATGAACATGGCAGTCATCTGAAGTATCGGCGAGACTTTTCCGGCCCGTGTCCGTAAGATGCTTGGCGGCGGCCGCAGATGATTCAACCAGGGATGCCCCATGATGAAATCGGAATCTTCTCCAACATTACTTCCGGGCAAAGGTCCATTTGATCGTCTCAACCGCTGGGAAGCCTGGGGCATTGTGGCGCTGGTGATCGCGGCCATTGGGCTGGGCGTGGCCACGGAAATTCATTCGGCTTTTCTCATTCGGCGGCAAACGGATGTTGACACGTATTTTCGCGCCGCCTGGGCCGTTCGCGCGGGCGTCAACCCGTATACGGTGGTGGATACCAATGGGTGGCACTACAACTATCCTCCGCTGCTGGCGATTCTACTCTACCCGTTTGGCGATGCCCCGGCGGGCCGGCTCCCGGCCAACTTCATTGCGTATGCCGTTTCGGTGGGCATCTGGTACGTGATAAGCCTGATTTTTACCTGGATCGCCGTGGACTGGCTGGCCCGCGCTTTGGAACGCACCAGCACCGATACCGCCGTGCGAAGTCAAAGCAAATATTGCCGCCGATGGTGGGCACTGCGCATAATTCCGCTGCTGGTGGTGCTGCCGGCGCTGGGCCGGGCGTTGGCCCGCGGCCAGGTCAATCCACTGCTGATGGTCTGTTTTTCCGGTGCGGGGGCCATGCTGGCGTATCGGAAAGAGCTTTGGGCCGGAATGTGCGCGGGGTTTGCGGCCGCGATTAAATTATTCCCGATTTTTCTGGTGGTTTATGCCGTGCGCCGGGGCGGGATTCAATGGCTGATCGGCATGGCCATGGCCATTGTTATCGGGATGGGCCTTATTCCCCTGGCGGTCATGGGGCCTAGCCGAACCATCACCGCGTACCGCTCTCTGAACCGCGTGATTGTTGAGCCGGCGCTGGGACTTAACCACAACACCAGCCGCGATCGCGAGCTTTTTGACGTTAATGATACAGATTCGAATTCGTTTGAGGCGGTGATTGATCACACCATTCATTTCGGCCACCTCACACCCGCGCCGAGCCGTGCGGTCAAAATCGCCCACTGGTCGCTTTCCGCGGTGCTGGTGGCGCTGACTATTTTTGTCGGGTGGCGAATGAAGGCGGACGACCCTATCGCCCGCAATGTATTTTTGGGCACGCTTATTGCCATCATGCTGCCGATTATTCCGATTTGCCACCCCCATTATTTTTGCATGGTATTACCCCTGCCCATGGCACTGCTGGCTGCCAAATGGGAGCATGATCATAAGTTGTCCATTGGCTGGGGCCTGGGTTGGGTGCTGATTTTGTTTGCCGCGGCGCATATTCTTACCGTACTGCCCAAACCATTTGAATACTTGCGCGATCTGGGCCTGGTGATGTACGCCGATGTGATCTTGTGGGCCGTTGGCATTCTATGGATGTGGCGCTATGCCGGCGCATCTGCTGCAGCAAAAGCGCCGTCATAGGCGATGATACTGCCGCATGACCACAGGTCGGACTGTGGACGCATCACTATTGCGCCGGTGGCCATGAGCCTATCCGATTTTCTTCAAAGCCCCGCCCCAAAACAGGCTGCATCCGCACCGCGCGTATCCGCTATACTATTGACAGCGGCCCAAAGCAGATGAGCCTCGTGACCACTGGAAAAGGACATACCCGTGACCCGCACATCCATCAAGGCCAACTGGATTTGGTTTCTACTGGGGACTTTGCTGGCGGCCCTGCCGGGAGCCAATTCCAGCAAGGCAGCCACTATTTTTGTGGGGAATCAACATTCCATCGGCACATATACCACGACGGGACACACGATAAGCCCGGCACTGATACATGGCTTGCACATGCCCTTCGGTATTGCCGTGGCCGGAAACCGGCTCTTTGTAGCCAACGAAAATAACGGCACCATTGGTGAATATACCACTGCGGGCCGGGTGATAAACGCCCAATTGATCCGCGGCCTCAACGGCCCGGCCGGTATCACGGTGTCCGGGCATCGTTTGTTCGTGGCGAATTACCGGGCTGGAACCGTTGGTGAATACACCACCTCCGGCCGCCCCATCAACGCCAGCCTCATTTCCAACCTGCATGGTCCGGATGGTATTGCGGTGGTTGGAAATGATCTATGGGTGGTCAATTTCGGTTCCGGCACCATCGGCAAATATACCGTTACCGGACGTGTGCTGAACCCGGCACTGGTATCCGGGCTGGCCGGCCCCAATGGCATTGCGGTGCGGGGCCGGGAGTTTTTTGTCACCAATGATGGTTCCGGCACGATTGGGCAATATACCACCACAGGACAAGTGTTAAATGCTGCGCTGATCTCCGGATTACCAGATCCCTTTGGCATTGCAGTGTGGCGGCATGATCTATTTGTCGTGGAGGAACACCATGGGGGAACCATCGGCGAATACACCATCACCGGTCGTGCCATCAATCCACGGATCATCAGCGATTTGCACTATCCCGGCTTTGTAGCCGTGTGTCATTAAAAACGTCGCAATCCTGCGGCTTTGTCACCGGCGGAAAGCCCTGATGCATCCGGGTCAGCCATGGCGGGCATAGTGGTGAAACGCGGCGCTAAGCTGCTCTGTAATAGGCCCCACCTTGCCGGGGCCGACGGGGCGCTTATCAATGCTGGTAACGGCAATGACTTCCGCCCCGCTGCCGGTGAGAAAACATTCATCTGCGGTGTAAAGATCGGATCGCAGAAGATTGATCTGGCGCGTCGGAATCTCCGCCTTGCCGGCCAGTTCAAGCACGACGCCGCGCGTTATGCCCATCAGCAGGCCACTTTCCGGCGGGGGTGTCAGGAGTTCACCCCGGCGAACGATGAAAATGTTGTCGCCGGTACATTCGCAAACATAGCCCAGGTGATTCAGCATGACGGCTTCGGGTACTCCGGCATCAATGGCTTCCCACTTGGCCAGGATATTGTTGAGGTAATTGAGGCTTTTTATTTTCGGGGAGAGGGCATTGGGGGCGGTGCGTACGGTGCTGGCGGTGATAATGGCCATGCCGGTGCGATACAGTTCCGCCGGGTACATCTGAATGGTGTCGGTGATGATAAACACGGAAGGTCGCTGACAATTTGCCGGCGAAATGCCCAGCAGGCCCACGCCGCGTGTTACCACCAGGCGAATATAGCTTTCCCGCAGGCCGTTGGCGGCAAGGGTTTCTTCCATGGCCTGCAGCAATTCAGATGCGGAATAGGGAATGTCCAGGCGAATGGCGCGGGCGGAATCAAAAAGCCGATCCAGATGTTCCTGGGCACGAAAAATACGCCCATTGTATTGCCGCAAACCCTCGAAGACGCCATCGCCGTACAGCAAGCCATGGTCGAAGACGCTGATTTTTGCCTGGGCCAGCGGCACATGTTGGCCATCAATCCAAACCAAATTACTCATGCAGGGAAACCTCATTAGGTTGAGCACACCAGTTCAATAGTGTAAGGCAAGCCCTCTGGACAAGCAAAATGCAGCCGTTCCGCGCATGTTCTGGGTGTGCCCGTTTTTACCGGGAAGGTCAAAAATCGGGTCGAGCCAGGACCAACATGGTACTAACGGCACGGCATTATCATGCCAGCCGGAGCTTTACGGCAGGCGAGACGCCTGCACCACAACATGGGGCTAACGGCACCGCACTATCATGCCAGTGCTCCATGGGCGCTGCGACTCGCGGGGGCACCTGTTCAATTCTGGGGGGAGCGGGCATCTTGCCCGCCATTTACCGGGGTTTCCTGTATTGTGGGATATGTCGGGCGAGACGCCCGACCCCCATCTGATGCCCGACCGCGTGCCGTTACGTGCGTGAGAAAACCTGAACCGTTATTTTCCCGCACACTTTTCAATTCCCGATAAAAACGGGCACACCCCATGTTCTGTCCGCAGTTGCCGGCGCAGGCGGGTGCCACGCCTTGGCCGCACGGTTCGTTTTCCATGCAGCGCCGCAGCGGGTATTCTGGAGATTATGGCACCAAGTGAAATACAACGTGTGCCGGCTTCCCGTCGGCGGATCGCCCGGCGGGTGCAGGCCTTGGCCGGTGAAATTGCCGCCGGTTATCGGGGGCGGGAATTGGTGCTGGTGCCGCTGCCGACCGGATTGCCATTGCAACTGCCGGCGCACCACGCTGCGGTCACGCGTCGGTGCGACGTGGACAAACCTCGCAGCCGCGCCAAGAGCGTCACCGTGGAATAACAGAGGCCGCCATGTCAATGACCGTCCATACCGCAGCGCACATCATCACCGGTCTCTGGTTGATTTTCACCGCGTACTGGTTTGTCCGTGCCTTTCATAACAAAAGAACCGTTTATCGTCCGAACCGGTTCGCTCGATCCTGGTATTATTTTCCGCCGGCGGTCGTCTGGCTGATTGTCATGCATTGGTCGCCGGGACGTGTGCGTCTACTTCCTCCATCATGGACTGTGCGGATACTCGGAGTGACGCTATGTGCCGCCGGAATTGCGGTGGCCATATGGGCCAGGACCATTCTGGGCAAAAATTGGAGTGGACAACCCACCATCAAAGAAAACCATGAATTAATCCGCCGCGGACCTTATGCCGTTGTCCGGCATCCCATTTATACCGGCATCCTGCTGGCGCTCACGGGAACTCTGCTGGCGCTTTGGCCCACGCTCGGCGGCTTAATTCTTATTGCGACGGTGGTCGTGGCACTCCGGGTCAAGGCTCGACAGGAGGAAACCCTGATGACCCGCGAGTTTCCCGACGCCTATCCGGCCTATCGTCGGCGGGTTCGCTACGCGATCATACCACGGGTGTTGTGATGGACGCGATGAGACCATCGCCAATGCTGGTTGGGGCCGCTGATGTAATGGCGATTTGTTAAATATTACCGACAGTCACACCCTTCAGTTGATGGACACGACATCCCGCATATATATGGGGTATCACCACACCTGCCGGCGCCGGGAACATTTTCCATGCAGCGCCGCAGCGGGTATTCTGGAGATTATGGCACCAAGTGAAATACAACGTGTGCCGGCTTCCCGTCGGCGGATCGCCCGGCGGGTGCAGGCCTTGGCCGGTGAAATTGCCGCCGGTTATCGGGGGCGGGAACTGGTGATGGTGCCCCTGCTCACCGGATCTATGATTTTTCTTGCAGATCTCATGCGCTGCCTGCCGCTGAAAATGCGCGTGGATGTCCTGGCGGTATCCAGCTATGCCGGCCAGATAACCCGCAGCCGGGAACCGCGAATTTTGTATCCGAAAAAGCTGCAAGTGGCGGGCAAGCACGTGCTGATTGTGGATGATATTCTGGACAGCGGCCGGACCCTGGCGGCGGTGCGTGCGATTTTGCGGCGGCAGCGGGCGGCCTAAAATGTCCATCACCCCTGCACCGTCGGCGCGCTGCCGCCAGGCCAACTCTGCATCGTCTACCAGTGGCCGTTACGCACATCGCGCACGGGAGCCATCCACACATCCCAGGACTTGGGCTTGCCGGGGTTCCAGCGGTGGTATGCGGCGGAATCACCGGTGCTGCCGCAGTACATGGCTCCGTCGGTAGGGAAGTCGCGGGAAATGTTACCATAGCTGTAGATGGAATCAGAATTTTGGCCGACGTACGGGTTGTTTTCCCATACAACATGGTCGTCGCCAAAGCCTACATTTTGGCCGTCGCCGGCATGGTTGCCGGAGTTGAAAATGTAATTGCCGGCGAAGTTGTTGAGCGGCAAGAGCGGATCGCGGGCCAGTTTCCCGCCCTTGGGGTCATAAGCTGGGGCCATATCCGCCGCCAACGGCAGACTGGAACTGGTGTTGTTCATCCACCACCCGCCGATCTTGCCGGTTTTATAGTGCCACGGGAAATCGATGGAATAGCTTTCACCGACACCAATGGCGGAAGTGGCACCGTTTACAACTCCAAAGTTATCAAAATACCGGCGACTGGTATTGTACATATCCGAAGGTTGGGTGGCATACGGATCGAATGGGCAAAGAAAGCTTTTCACCGTCATCTGGCCGTTCAAGACCAGCAGCCACATGGAGGCCAGTGGAGAACCCACCATCATGCCGGTGCCGTAGGCCGCAGTTGCTGCGGCCTTGGGGGTGGTGGCGGTATCAGAAGTGGTGATGTGCGAATCATTTACATACGTATCGCCGGTGGGGCCGGAGGCGGCCGGAAACGCATTGTTGTTGTCCTGGGCATAAATAATCATGGATTGGATAAGGCTGCGCTCGTTGACCGAGCAAACTGCCCGGTTGCAAAACTCGCAGGGGCGGGCCAGTGCCGGCAGCAAAATTGCCACAACCACCAATACCCCAATCGCACCGACCGCCATCAACACCAACAGTTCCGTGCGCGTAAAGCCGGCAGCAGACGGACCACCCGCCAGTTGCCGGCCGGCCGCAAGGGTCTTCTCCTGCAAACGCCGCAGGCGCTGGACATTCTTCGTGCCGTCACGTGTGCTGGCCATGGCTGTCCTCGATTATGACTTTTCCAACAACGGTATTGTAGCACAGCCCAGCATTCGCCCAAATCCAAAGTGACCAACCGGGGAGATTTTTGCGGTTGGCACCAGGGGCCATGCAGGAATATGTTTGCCTGGCCGCAGTGCCAGGCATTTTCCATGCAGCGCCGCAGCGGGTATTCTGGAGATTATGGCACCAGATGAAATACAACGTGTGCTGGTTTCCCGACGGCGAATCGCCCGGCGCGTGCAGGCGTTGGCCGGTGAAATTGCCGCCAGCTATCGGGGGCGGGAACTGGTGATGGTGCCCCTGCTCACCGGATCTATGATTTTTCTTGCAGATCTCATGCGCTGCCTGCCGCTGAAAATGCGCGTGGATGTCCTGGCGGTATCCAGCTATGCCGGCCAGATAACCCGCAGCCGGGAACCGCGAATTTTGTATCCGAAAAAGCTGCAAGTGGCGGGCAAGCACGTGCTGATTGTGGATGATATTCTGGACAGCGGCCGGACCCTGGCGGCGGTGCGTGCGATTTTGCGGCGGCAGCGGGCGGCCTCGGTCCAGGCTTGCGTGCTGCTGCGCAAGCAGGTCGCGGTTCGCCTGGGTATGCAGGTGGATTTTATAGGATTTGATATTCCCGATGAATTTGTGGTCGGTTACGGCATGGATTACAACCACTTTTACCGCAACTTGCCGGACATCGCCGTGCTGCACCCCTCGGTCATCGCTACGGGGCCGCATGGAGGGAATAAACATTCCCGTATTGCGCCAAGTTGAAATAAAAACCACAGCCGATGGCGGGATTCGAACCTGCAACCTACGGTTTACAAAACCGTTGCTCTGCCGTTGAGCTACATCGGCGGAAAAGGCCCAATTCATGCGGAAAACCAGCATGGCTATTGGGTTTCGTTGCACTATCATACTCTGCGTTCGGAGTGTCCACAATGGCACCAGACGGCGCGTTGGGGCCTGTGATTTCCAGCACTTATGCACGCATGGCCCGCGCTTGGTCCGTCATACCAAATCGCTCCGGCGCGGCGGCGGCGGAAAGCAGGCGGCGCAGTTCATCGGCGGATAAAGCCCGGCGATCCTGGCGATGATCCGCCTTCGCGCCACAATAATCCTTGATGTTCCAACTCCTTGGCGATCTGCAAAGCCAAGCCCTTGTCCGTGCCGGCAGGTTTTGAGTGCCACAGCCCATAGGCGTCCCTGCACAATGCGATCCACCGGCCGTCACGTTTGGAAATCGAGGCCATCAATCACCCCTTGCGTCAGCGATAAATATCCTTGCGGTGCCCAATGGCCAACACCAGAATCAACACCCTGGCATCGTGAATCTCGTACACGATGCGGTAATCGCCAACGCGGATCCGCCAGAGATTACCACCACCTTGCATTTTCCCCACGCCCAGCGGCCTTGGGTTCGTCGCCAAACCTCGCATGGCCGAAACCAATCGTTGCTGGGTTTCCCGCGGCAACCGCCGCAAGGCCATATCCGCGGACGGCCGGACGATAACACGGTAATCAGCCACGGCTTGCCGCCAATCGCGCTTCGATGAGTTCCAATGGGATGCCGCCTTTTTCCTTGCGCGCCTTGAGCGCCGCCTTCAAGTCCGCCTGATTCTCCAATTCTTCCAACAACTTCAAATCGTCCACGCTCACCAGCGCCGCGGTAGGTTTGCCGTCGCGTGCCAGGATGATACGTTCACCGGCGTAGGCGGCCCGGTTCAAAGCGTCGGCCATGTTGTTGCGAAAATGCGCTATGCTTAATTCCATTGTGGTTACTCCATCAGCGTTAAACCATAAAAGCTATTATGGCTATTATAGCACGCCATGTCAAGTCGCCATCGAAACGCCTGGCCATTGCGTTGTTGGCGATCAGTATAATTCACTGCCGTTGTACTGCCGGGCATGATTCACTGCCTGGTTCTCCGGATTCATTTCAAGCAACTGCTCACAGCTTTTCGGTGTGATACCTGCAACACCTTCGACTCGCAATAATTGTAGCCTGTCCTCGGACGAGTCCGCCGGACTTTTCATTCCCCCAAGCGCTGCGGTATCATGATAATACCTTGGATTGGAGCAAAGACACCCGGTGGGTACGCTACAGTGCAAGTTTAAGGATAAGGTTGAAACATGATGGCTGAAAATCAAAATTCATCTTCAGGCAATGCCGCTGCAACCATTACACCGCCTCCGCCGCCGGAAACGCCAATCCGGAAAACCGGCGAACTGCCCAAGCCCCGGCGTCGGCACCGACGCTGGCTGTGGGTACTGGTGGGAATTTGTTTATTTCTGGTAATTCTGGTGTTGGCGTTGCCCAGCCTGTTATGCACCGGACCGGGGGTACGCCTCATCGAGCAGCAGATTAACAGCAGAATCAAAGGACATCTGGCCATCGGCAGTCTGTCGCTGGGTTGGTTTTCGCCGGCCCAAATTAAAGATGTCACCCTGCAGGACTCCCATGGGGCCATGATCGCGCGAAACCTTACCGTCAAAACCAACCTGAGCCTCCTGCGTGCCATTTCCAACTGGAAAAATTTTGGCAAGGTCAATATTCATATTGGTGAAGTGAAATTGGTCACACAGGCCAACGGCCTGAATATCGTCCGGGCATTGGCTTCGCGTGCCCCGGCCACAACATCGGCGGTACCGGCATCAACCACGGTGGCACCACCTTCGCCCACGCCCACAGCCCTGCCGGCACTTAATGGGCAACTGCACCTGACCGTTGGCAAGCTAAAATGGACCAGCCCCTCAACCCCCGCCGTAAGCGCAACCGCCACCACCTTTGATGTAGCCATCAACACCAGCGGCAAGCCGCTGGCTTTCGCCTTTTCTACGACGATCGCGGCCGCGGCCCAGACAAGCCCGTCCGTTGAAAGCCTCCATTCCGCGCCTGTTACGACTGGTGTTGCGCTTCCGGTGACGCGCAATTCTGCGGCGCACATAGCTTTGTCGGGCAAGCTTCATGTGTTTGCGGCCAACCACATCGTCGCCGGCAACAAAATCACCGGCACGGTGAATGCAGATATCAAATCGTTGAATTTACAATCACTGAATCCTCTGCTGGCGGCAATAGGCGTGCAATTGACGATGGCCGGTACACTCAATGGCCATGTGGCCGTGACACTCCCGACACCGGGCCAGGGCCAGGCGGCGGGGCAACTGGCATTTGCCGCATTGCGGCTTGGGGGCAAGATGCTCAAGGGCGATTCCCCCAATATCGGCCTCGTGAAGATTCCATTGCAGGCGAAATGGAACACGCAGAACTTTGACGTAAAAAGTGCGCAAATCGAAAATGGCATCACGTCGCTGGGAATGCAGGCCTCTGGATCCATCCCCGCGGTAATGGCCATCCTGCACCACGCGCCGTCGGATGGCCAGACCGCCACCATTCACCTGACGGGCAAGGCCGATGTTGCCGCGCTGGCCAAGGCATTTCCGCATCTTCTGGGCGTCCCCACCGATACGCATTTCACCCATGGCTCTGCCACGTGGGGAGCAACCCTGACCCTGGGTTCCAAGGTGGTGTTGAATGCGGCACGCACCGGTCCGGCACCCACACTGCCGCCGGCCGCCGGCCAACTCACGTTTGCGGTGAACAACGTCTCCTGGAAAAGTCCGCTTTATCCGTACGCCCGCACCGCCAATGCGGATGGGCTGGCTACCTTTAATACCCAGGACCAGCCGATTCATACCGTCCTGCATATCAGCGTGCTTCATGGAACACAGACGCCCTCTTTGGTAAGCCTGAACGGCAACGTGAATGTTTTCGGGCCGCAAACAGTTTTGCCGTTCACGGCCATCACCGGATCCATGAAGCTGAAGATCCGCGATTTTTACCTGGATTATCTCAACCCCATACTCAACCGCTTTCATGCGCCGCTGCAGACACACGGGTTGCTCTCGGCCGATCTGCAACTGGCGGCTCCTGCCGCCGGCAATGGCACCCTGACCGGTCAACTGGCGATTGCCAATTGTGGTTTTCAAGGGTCGTTTATCAAGCAGGATAATCCGGAACTGGGCCTGGTACGTATTCCCGTGAACGTGGCGTGGCAACAGCAGAATATCCTGGTGCATCAACTGGGCGTGTTCTGCCAGGCGGTAAGCCTGCAGTTGCATGGCCATGCCTCATTGAACACGCTGCGGGCGATCGCCGCCAATAAACCGCTGTGGGGCGACGCCCACCTGGAAGCCACTGTGCAGGCGGATATGCACTTGCTGGGTGCCGATTTTCCAGACACCCTGACCCTGCGCAAGCAACACGCCAAAATTGAAAGTGGCGTGGTCCAGATGAAGGCCCAGCTTGACTCCCAGGCGAAGAGTGCCCAGGCCGCGGTTAAGATTTCCATTTCCAACGTCAAGGGGCAGATGAAGCAGCGATATTTTTCCATGAATCCAGCGCTGATCGGGCTGGACGCCCAGCGCCGCAATGCCCAATGGCTGCTGACGCTGGCCCAGATGCGGCAGGCGTCCACGGCCACCGGCAATCCGGCCGTTGCCCCGCTGCTCAATGTGCAGGTCAAGGCTGATCCATCCGCCGCCGCTGCTTATACGCTCTCTCTGGCCGCAGACTTGCAGCCCCTGACCAACGAGTTGGCGCAATTCAGCTCAACTCAAAACTACGCAGACAGCGGCCGCTGGACACTTTTAGCCCATCTGGCGGGTGTGGGCACGCCCAAGCTGACCTGCCGGATGAAAACGGAAATTAAAAACGCGTCGCTGGTGCTGATGCCGGGCAAGCCCGCCTATGCCGATCCGGACATTCGCATAGCCGCCCGGATGAGCGCTGCCATGCTCAACGATGCCTGGCAAAACTTGCAGTGTACCCGTTTTGAGTTGCATACCCAGTTTGCCGACATCGGCCCGGCCACTGCGGATATCCGCAAAGATGCCGGGGGTGTCATTTCCATTCCCTCCTTCGACCTGCCCATTCAGCGCCTGTCGCTTACCAAAATTGCGGCCATCATGAAAACTCTGGCCGTCAATACCGGGCCATACCGCGTGGATGGCACCATCGTGAATTCGAGTATGATTGGCAGTTTGTCCACCGCGCAGGTCAATTTGTCCGCGTTGCACCTGGTGTTGCAGAACCTCGCCTTGGCCGCCCGGCAAATGCCCAACGGTGCGACATTTAAGGAGGCCGGCCTGACCCTGGATACGGCCGGATCCATGAAGCTTGGTGCCAACCAAAGTGTAGAGCTTAAGCCGCTCAACATTGCCACGGCGGATAATCTGCTGACGCTGGCCTGTGCGAAATCGCTGCGCTTTGCCAAAACCCCCGCCGGGCCGGAGTTTTCTTGCCGTGGTTTGACCACCAAGGTGAATCTGCATCTGCTTAGCCCACTGCTGGCGGTACTCAAGAAATTGCCGCCGGCAGATCAATTAAACGGTTTGGCCACGCTTACCGCCCAAGCCAGCGGCAAAGGCCCGACGTTCGCCGTCAATACCCACGCGGCCATTGCCAATTACCAGTTGACCGTACCTACCAGCAAAGTGCAACTGGCACCGACCAATATCTCTCTGGACGTGGCCGGACAGGGGAATCTCCAGACCCATACGTTTACGTGCTTAAGCAACTGCGGCATTTCGGAGCAGCCGCCCGCCGGCGGTACCGGCAACAGCGTGGTGATCAACAAGGGCAGCACGCTGGCATGGGGAATCGGTGGCAGCGAATCGGTTACCGGCGCGGTCCACTACGATCTGCAAAGGCTGCAAACGCTGCTCTCGCCGTGGCTGCCGGCCGGACTTGTGATGCAAGGACGGGAAGTGATGCCGCTGGCTGTTTCCGGACCGTGGGTCGGTGGAACAGGCCTGCGGCAATTCCGCAAATTTACCGTGGGCGCCACGGATTTTGCATTTCAGCACATCTCGATTGACGGTATCAATCTTGGCCCGGGCCAAGTCGCCCTCAAGGCGGGCCAGGGCGAGATCCAGCTTATACCCAGCAGCATCCCGGCCAATCACGGTACCATTAATCTTGCGGGAATTATTGATCTGAACCGCAAACACCCGGCATACGTACTTAGTCAACCCCTGCATCTGGTGGACAATATGGAACTTAACACCGCCCTGGGTTCCTCCGTGCTCAAGTTTTTGCCGATTTCATGGGGCATGTCCTTTAAGCCGGCGGGGGGCGTGGCCAAAATCAGCGGCCTGCTGAATCTATCGCTTAACAATGCCGATATCCCCCTCTCGTCGGCCCGGCTCAAAGAGGTTGGTACTCTGGCCGGCACGGTCAGTGCCACCCATGTAACATCGGACAGTCCGCTTTATTCATTGATCGCCGGGCTGAATCCACAGCATTTTTTACAGTTGTCCGGCGGGCAGGCCAGGTTAAGCGACAGCGGCATTCGACCCACCAATTTTCACCTGCAGGCGGGCAAAGTCTACTACAAGCATATGAAAGTTGTACTGGCTTCCATGGGCATGGACTTTTCGGGCTGGGTAGCCTTGGATAACACGCTGGATGTCGATGTGAGCGTAACCGGTGGCGGGCTGGCCGTACCGCTGCCGCTCAAAATCACGGGTACCACTTCCCAGCCGCATCTGAAATTAAGCGGAAAGCCGCTCAAAAATATCGGCAAGGACATCGGCAAGTCGATCAAGAACGCCGGCGGTTTGCTCAAGGGACTTTTCCACTAAATGCGGCACCGGTGGCACCGGCACAACATTAACCGTACGGCCGGACAATGGACTGCGGCCGCAGGTAATCGCGCAGAGTTTCCGGACTGTTCACGCCGCCGCCAAAGCCGCTGAGGTTGGCTCCAGCGTACGGCAGCCCGTACGCAAATATATTATGCGCGTTGATCCAGGAATTGCCGGCCACCAGCGACTCGGCCACTTTTCTGGCGCGCGGCACATCAGCAGACCAGACGGAATTGGCCAGCCCGTAGCGACTGCGATGAACCAGCTCAATGGCCTGCTCCTGGGTGGAAAATTTCATCAAGTAGGCCACTGGACCGAAGATTTCCTCGCGGGCGCAGATATTGTCCGGGTTGCCGGCCAGCAGAGCCGGTTTTACAAAATAGCCGGGAAGCGAAGAATCCGTACCGCCTTGTAGAACCACCGTCGCCCCCTGCGCCTGACCTTTTTCCAGATAGCCCAGCACGCGACTGCGCTGTTTTTCTGAAACCACAGGTCCCATGTCCGTGGCAGGGTCCAGGCCGTAACCCAGGCGAACGGCGAGCATCCTGTTTTTCACTGCATCTACAAACTGGGAATAAATGCGCTGGTGAATGATCCAGCGGGTGGCCGTGCAGCATACCTGGCCGCAGTTGAGCGTCACGGCCTGGGTCAATTTTTCGGCCGTCTGGGCAATATCCACATCATCAAAAATAATCGCGGCACCCTTGCCGCCGAGTTCAAGCTTGCAGGGAATGAGGTTTTTAGCCGCGGCTACAGCCACCATGCGGCCGACCTCGGGCGAACCGGTAAAAGCGATGCGGGCCAGACCGGAATGTGCGGCCAAAGCCGCGCCGGCAGTGGATCCCAAGCCCGGCACCACGTTCATAACGCCGGCAGGCACACCGGCCATCTCGGCCAGGCGACAAAAATAAAGGGTGGATAAAGGCGTGTCTTCGGCGGGTTTGACCACCACGGTGTTGCCGGCCGCCAGAGCGGGGGCGATGTTCCACCCCAGCAGCAGCAGCGGAAAATTCCATGGAATGATAAAGCCGCACACCCCGTACGCACTGCGATACGTATACGCTTCCAGGCCCCGCAGGGCGATGGGTTCGCGCAGGCGGGTCTGTACCATAAGGTCGGCAAAATAACGCAGCGACTGGCTTAACGAGGGAACATCAAAACCCGCGGCCTGCCCCAGCGGCTTGCCAACATCCAGCGATTCAAGCTGGGCCAGAACATCAGCCTGTTCATCCACCTTGTCCGCAAGGCGGTGCAGAATCACCGCCCGGTCATTGGCGGGAAGATCGGGCCAGCCGGATTGACGAAAGGCCTGTTGGGCGGCACCAACGGCGGCGTCTATGTCGGCAGCTTCGCCGGCGGCCACGCGAGCCAGCACCTGGCCGGTACCGGGATCGCGAGTTTCAAAGGTGCCGCCGGCCACCGCCGGCACAAACTTGCCGCCAATGTATAAACGCAGCGGTTCATCGGCGAGAAACTTTTTGACCTGGGGTAGTACTTCTGCCATGGAACTTACTCCTGATAATAAATATGCCGTTTTATTCTATGGCCGGCCGGGCTTTGCGGCCAACGCTTCCACCGCCGCGATGATGTGCCGGTGCGGATGATCAGACTTGAGTCTTTCACGCAGAAACGCAGCCACCTGCTGGGCCGTCGGCAGGGCATCCCAACCGCCACCTGCGCCCGCGGCCTTGATGGCGGCGCAGGCCGAAGCAAATATCACCGCTTCTACGATGGTAAGTTGGCGGGCGATGGCCAGGGCGTAGGCTCCGTGGAAAGTATCGCCGCAACCATTGGTGCTGACGGCTTTAACCGCGAACGCGGGCAGATGAACCGGCGGCCGCGCGGCGGAATCGGTCCACCAGCATCCGTTCGCCCCCGCCGTTACCACGGTTGCCGCGCGGGGTGTCCCGGCCAGGGCCGCACACGCCATTTGCAGGTCTTGCTCGCCGGTAAGCCACCGGGCAAATTCCTCCGGCACCACCAGGTGATCCACCTCTTTGACCAATGCTGCGGATTCGGGCAACTGGGCCTCCAGGTCCACCACCACCGGTACGTCGGCACGGCGGGCCTTCAGGGCCAGGTCCATCGGGCTGGGCAAGTTCAGAAAATCAACCAGCAATACCGCCGCGGAAGCCAGAAGCGTATCGGGCAGGTCCTCCGCCCGCACCTGCTTAAATCGGCGCTGATCGTAAAACACGGTTCGTTCGCCGGTAGAAGCATCGATGAGAATGCGGCTATGATACGGCTGACCCACGGAATCAGGGACGATATGCGCAACATCCACACCGCGCTGGGCAAGAATTTCACGCATGTAGCGTGAAAGCTCATCTTGGCCGAAACGGGCGATAAAAGCGGTGCGGCCTCCAAGCACTGCCGCCGCCGCGGTGGCCGTACAGGCCAATCCGCCGCCGTGGCGCGTCGAATCCAGCACCGGCACTTTAACATTGGGCTGCGGGTACTTTTCGATGGTGAGCGTATCGTCCACGGCGCTCACGCCGATACCGATCACATCATACTGTCTGGATGGCGGCTGGATCATGGGCTTGTTTCCTCGGAGGTGATCCTGAAGGGTTAATCCGAATCGTCGATGTTGCCCGCGCTACGGCGAAACGCGGGTGCTGAACTGCCCGCAGTCCCGGCACCATAACGGGAAATGCCGCTGGTGGCCTGTAAATCCTGATGCAGACGGCGGTGCGGGGCGATGCCCAGGTCCTGCAATTTACCGTGGTAAGCGCGAACAGCCTCTTCCGGCGTGATATTCCCATCCGCCACGGTACGTAACATTTCGACAAAGGACAGTTGATGCTCGGCATGATTGATTTTGCGGCCGAACAGGGCCGCGCGGGCTCCATATTTTTTCGCATCAAAAAGCAGCTTGAACGCATCATACGTGGTGCCGGCGCTGCCGCCCAAAACCCCCACAATGATGGATTCATCGTAGCGGCACAGTTCTTCCATGTAACGGGGCCCATGATAAACAATTTTCAAAAAATATCGGCCGGGCCGCCCGGGGCACACCCGCCAGCAGCCGGCAAATATGGTCGTTGATAAATCCGCCGATGAGTTCCGGCGCAATGCGATGTGTGTTGGGAGGCACATTGGGATCAAACACTTCCAGGAAATGCCGGAATCCCTTGGCCTGAGCCTCCAACCGGAACATCTTGTAGGCTTGCATCGTTTGCAGGTCGTAGTCGGGCAGGTTGTTGAAGGTGACCGAATAGAGGCCCAGATTGGCTCCACGGCCACGATCCGCGGCCGCACCATCCACCTGGCCGGTCTGAATCAAATCAATCGTGGCGGAGGAAAATGGCACCGCCGGACTGCCGGCATAACCCGCCCCCCGGCATAGATGAATATCCGTGGTATCGTTGGCGCGGACCGCGGGGGTGATTGCGGAATTATCGAAAAGTCGCTGGCGAAGCGTCAATTCATCGCTGGTGGAACAGCTCATCAGCATAATATCCACCAGCCCCTGGGCGATAACTTCCCGAATGTGCGATCGGTATTCGGTCATCGTCCGGCTGGGAAAGCCATCCGCGGCCGCCTGCGGATTGGGTCCGGGCGAAGCAATGCCCAGGGCCATGTCGGCGTCTTTGGCATCCGCCAGAATAAACGCCTTGCCGAAGCGGTCATGGGCCAGAGCCGCCAATTGAGTATCCAGAGTTTTTGTCACGTGGTGGATCCTTCCAAACGGGCATAGTCGCTGCAAAGCAGCCGCAGCGGAGGTTCATTTTCCTCAATTGCCGAAAAGCGGGGTAACGGCTGGTGAAAGCGATTGTCGATGGTGTCGTCATTCACACTGGACACCTCGCCGACCAGAGCGTCGCCGCCCCGGGCGTAAAAGCTGTGGTATACGCCGGGCACCAGCGTAATGCTTTCGCCGGGGTCCAGCATGATGGTTCCGCCGCCGGCCACGCTGCGGGCCAAACCGTCGCACCGGACGCTGACCTGGCCGGAAGTAAAGTTGCCCGCGCTGTCGGAATTATACAGTTCCACCACCAGCGTACCGCCGCCCCGATTGATGATGTCTTCCGTTTTTTGAAAGTGAAAATGGAAAGGGGTGCACTGGTTTTCGCGAACGATCATGATCTTTTCAGCATATATCTTTTCCGGATCGCCGGGGCAGCCGTTCCGCAGGGTAAACAGCAGCAGGCCGCATTGACCAAACTTGCCCGAGCCAAAATCAGTTACATCCCACCCCAGTTTGCGGGCGATTATGTACGCGGCTTCCTTGTGCCGCCGCTGCCAGTCGTCCGGTGTCCAGTCGGCGAAGGGCGGCAGACGAAAATGGTGCTGCTGAAAAAACTCAAACGCCTGGCGCAAATACTGGTTGACCTCGGATCGCTTCATGTCGCGGCTCCTTCCTGTTGATGGGCCAATTCCAGATGAATGCCATGCCGGCGGGCATAGTGCCGCGCCGACGCCGGCAGGCCCGTATCGGAAACCCATGTGTGAAATTCCTTCCAATCGGCGAAGCGCACCGCCGCCGAGCCATTCCACTTGGAAGAATCGCAAACCAAAATGCTTTTCCCGGTGCGCTGCATAATTCGCTGTTTAACACTACATTCAGACAGCTCCGTGGTAAAGGCACCATCTGCGCCAACCCCGGACGCCCCGATCACCGCCACATCAAAACGGAGATTTTCCAGCCATTTCAAGGTCAGGTTGCCCACCAACGCATCGCTGCCGGGGCGATGTTCGCCGCCCAGACAAGTGATGGCGGCATGGCCCGTGGTGGCCAAAGTCATCAGGCGCAGCGAATGCGTAAAAATCCGCAGGTGGCGGCGCGGCAACAGCAGTTCAGCCACCCGCAGAGTCGTGGTGCCTGCATCCAGATAAACCGTGGCATGGTCGGGCACGATCTGGGCGGCGAGGCGGGCGATGTCCTGCTTTTCCTGCTCGTGCTGGCGCTGTCGGCGGTCGAAGGTGGCTTCGCCCTGGATGAAATCCGGCCGCATCACACCACCATGGACGCGTATGACGGATCGGCGCCGTTCCAGATCGACCAGATCACGGCGCAAGGTGGAACGCGACACCGGCAGTTCGCGCAGCAGTGCATCGACGGACCAGCGCGGCTTTTTCAGCAAGCGTTGAAGAATGGCCTGATGTCGATCGTGAACAAACATGAACTAATTTGACCGGATTGTTCACGGCCTGTCAACCATGAATCCTTAACCGTGGCGTCGCCGGGCGCCCCAGGACATCATCGTTGCCGCCTCTGACAATAACCGCCGCCCCCCGCCGCCGCTCCCGCCGCCCAGGGCGAACGCATCCTCAATGGGAGATGAGTCGGAGGAGGTAATGATTGTCCCAGCCGGCGAGCAGGCGTTTATTCTTGATGCCCAGTTTGACACTTTTTTCCTGCTTGAGCAGGTTCAGGGCGATACGGTTGAGTCGGGAGTGGTTTTCCGCCGCAA
>JAJZCR010000108.1 GCA_021851715.1 Planctomycetota bacterium | reverse complement strand
CCGTGCCGGAGGCCACGCCACCCGGCGGCATGTTGGGGCCACCGCCAAATATAGATAGGCGTACCAGTCCCTGCTTTCCACAGCCCCAAGCTGCCGGGCCAGAAGCCTCAATGGCCTCGCGCCGGCTGGCTAACAACGCGCCAAATCCTGATCCAGTTGGGGGCGCAGGCCACAATCCGATTCGCTCCCCACCACGCCAGCCGAACACCCGCGACGTGCCCAACGAAAATCGGATTACTCCGCGCGCAGCAGATCAGGCCCGCCGAGGCGTTAAAAACCTCCAGTCTTGCGCCGGCGGCCTTCACGCCAACCAACGCAGCCAAACATCGGCTGCCGACTTCCATGGCGAGGCGACCGCAAACACCGCTGAGCCGTTGGTCGGCAAGCTGGTGCCCTGTGCTGGCGCGGTAAATTGCCAGGTGATGGCCCCACGCAATGGCTACCCTGTTGCCTCTGATTGCAGCATGCCAAGGGGGGTAGAGGCCCCACGACACATGAGCTGGCGGCGGAATTATCACAATCCTGCGTTGGTTACGCGAATCCCAAACCTCGGCCCGCCCCGGCGAGGCGCACTTGGCCAACAAGTAGGGGCCACGCGGCTCCGCCCGCAGCCCCATTACGTGGAAGGATCCGGCTCCCCACGCCCCCGCCAGCCTTGGCCTGATTGCCAGATTCGGATTTAGGAAATAAAGGCTGCCCCCGCCAAACCCAGCCAGTTTCCTACCGCCGTCAGTGTAAACCAGACGTTCCGGCCCGCGCGGTGGAACCAATTGGCTCCTCAACGTCTCCAACGCCCGACCCCGCGCCACAGACCACACCTGCCAAGCCGTCTGGAACCTCAGCTCCACCGGCGACATCGGTTGAAGGCCGGCAGAGACAAGCGCAAGAAAGCGTCGCCCGTCGGGGGAAAACGCCGGGTACGTACAAAACACTGCCACCTGCCGTGGCCGTCGCCCCGGGCGTTTTAAGACGACCGCGTTCCAAGCCGTGCCCATCCTGTGAGAAATCGTCATCGTCTTAAGATCAAGGCGTCCCACCACGCCGTCTCGCATGACCATCAGGGGTCGCCTTGGCCTCGCCTGGAGAACAACCAGCCCCGCTACGGGGGCATACCGTTCGAGCCGCAGCCGCTCCGGAACGCCGACAGCCCCGTTTGCACCCATGCACAATGGGGCCCAGCAGGCAGTGGCCAGCGTTGCCATACAAAAAGCCACGGCCGAGGGAAGCGGCAGCCGAAAAGGCTCATTGTCCATGGCCTATGAACTCCTTTATTTCCTTGGCCACTTCGTAGGCTCCTCTTACCACGTCCGTATTAGCCTCGCGTTGACCGGGCAATATTTCACCACCCTGCGGTCCGAACTCCGTCGCCCTCGACGTCCGCCCGCTGACCCATTTTTTGGAGGCGGTCCAAGAATCCCCCTTGCGGCACACGATAACGTGCTCGGTCCACGCGGCGGTTATACGGTAACGGAACCGAACCTGTGCGATATCTTGGGAATCGAGGAAGTGGTTCACGCTGGCGATTATGCCCTCGCCGACTTGCGTAAATTTCATAATTTCCTCAATCAATTTCAGCAGGTGCCAATCCGATGGCGACATGCCGTTCGTGATGACAGTCCCAAGCCTCTGAACGACGCCACGGGTGCCTTTCCACCGCCCCGCGGGAAGCTCCGTCCATTTCCAGGGCCCTGGAATCGGCCCCGTCTGAGCCGCGCCCGGATCAGTCGAGGCCGGGCCGCCCTTGTCGAACAACCCCCACGGATCAACCGCATCCACCGGATCACTTCCTACAAACTGATACGTATTCGCGCCATTGATATAGCCAGCGGGGTCTTGAGAAATCCATGTGCCCAGCGAGGGGCTGTACCAGCGGGCGCGTTCGTAATATAACCCCGTAGCCGGGTCCAGCGCCATGCCTTGATAGAGATTGTTCACCATCGGAACCGTGCCGGTGGGGGCGGTGGTGAAATTCGGATTCAGAATGATGATGCTGCCGTACGGGCTGTACACGTACCGCTGAACAACGTTCCAAGCCTGGGTTGTGCTGTCATAACCAACCACCGCCGTGGTGTTCCAATTAGCGTCTTCAATAAAATACAGCCGCGAATTCGGCTGGATTACGCCGGCACTGTAGGTATCCTGCAGCACGGGAGCATTGATATATGCCGCCGACCAGACCATCTGCACCGTGACGTTGGCGGCTGCCGCTCCACCGGTCCGCACCTCGATCAACTGCCACGAACTGGTGTAGTACAAATAATTGGTTGTACCGGCAGGAATGCCCGTGCCACCTTGTGGATACGTGGCAGTTACGGCGTAGCCTTGGGCGTTGTACGTATATTGAGCAATCACCGCGCCAGCGGAATTCTTCACCTCCACCAAGCGATTCCAGGCATCATAAATCAGCGTGTCGCCATTCTGATCGATGACCATATTGCCATTGGAATCGTACGCAGGAGACAGGAGACCGGAGACAGAAGTCAGTTCGTTCTGGGCATTGGCGGTGCGGGTTTGGGCGGTGCCATTGGTGCCCTTGGTCATGTTGAGGCATGGCTGCCGAAATCCCGACGCGGCATGGAGCAAGCTGTCGGGATTCCCTTGCGTATCAAGATTCCAGCTTTGGTAGCTGGCCCCGCCACGAGTTACCGCCGTCAGTCTGTTCAATGAGTCGTAGGTATAGGTCTCGTTGTAGGCACTGTCCAGAACATTTGTTTTCGAGAGAACATTGCCATTGGAATCGTAAGTGTAGGTATAACCGTCCACCGTCGTGTTCGTCGTGCCCGTTGTGTTTACCCAATTTTGGTTCACGACGCGGCCGAACTGGTCCAGGCCAACATATTGGTCGCCGCCGGAACCGACGCTCCCGCTTGCACCGATCAGTGTGAGATTGATGCCAGTTTGCGGGTGATTCCTTGCGACAATGGTCGATAGGCCGAGATACGAATATTGTTCCAGCACCTGGCCGGCATCGCCGGAATTTGCCCCATCCACAATACCATCCAGCCGGCCGATGGCATTATCCAGCATCGCATTGGAATTGCTCATCAGCACACCGCCCGTGTCGCCATAATTGTAATTAATCGTCCGGACATTCGGGTACACCATACTCGTGAGCAAGCTCCCGTTTGAAGGATCACTGTAGCTGTATTGTACCGAAGGCGTACTGCCGATGGCAACTGCGCCGGTTACCGCCTGGTACTGTGCGGTGAGTTGCCCCAGGCCGCCGGAACCAACCTGCGTAGCCAACTGATGCGGATTATCCGCCGGGCCGGCCTGAAAGTTTGGCCCAAGCCGTTTCACAATTTACGATCCAGCCGGGCCACGGAATTGACGGCACAATACCCCTTGCATACGGTTTGTGTCTGGCTGGGCCATGGGCAGGCCGTCGCCATGGAACATTACCTGCAAGTCGGGGATAACGACTTCGCTAAAGCTGTCGGCCAAAGCCCGATGGTTGGCCCCACAGAAAAAGCGGCGCAAAATGCGGCGCAGCACACAGCGGAAACGCCATGCACTGACGCGCAGAGCACGTGTGATGATGGCGATAAAACCCTTGTTTTACAGGGCAACGCACATACATGCACGTCTGTACATAATAACAAAGTACCCCCAACCGGATTCGAACCGGTGTATGCAGACTGAGAATCTGCTGTCCTGGGCCTCTAGACGATGGGGGCCTGCGGTCCAACCAAATCTACGGATACGCACGGGGAATGTCAAATCGGGGTCTGTTCAACACCGCAACCCATCGGCCCGGCGGGCCTGCGCGATCCATCGACGCGTCCTTTAGCATTGGCTGGCAATCTACACTCCCCCCGCAGCCGGCCGGGGCCTCCGCCTGCGGCGAACACTGCCCGCCCGCCGCCATAGCTCAGCAAATCTCAGGCCTTTTTCTTGGGCGCAGGTGGAATCACCACTTTTTCGATGCCGACGAGTTGCACGATGGCGATGTCCCCGGCGTCGCCGATGCGCCATTCGGAGGTTTTCAGCACGCGGGTATAGCCGCCGTTCCTGTCGGCGAATTTGGGTGCGATATCCTTGAAGAGTTTTTGTACCACGGTGTCATCCAGAAGCATATCCGTGTCCTTGGGATCGGCCATCAGACGGTCGCGCAGCCGGGAAATCACCAAACGACGGGCGGCAAGGGTATTTTTTTTCGCCAAGGTGATCAAGGGTTCCACAAAACGGCGCAGTTCCTTGGCTTTAGGCAGCGTGGTGCGCACTTCGCCGTGCTCGAAAAGCGATTGGGCCAGGTTGCGCAACATGGCTTTGCGATGGGCGGCGGTGCGCGAAAGACGACGGCCGGTGACAAGATGACGCATGATATATCCCTTTTTTTGTTGTATGGGTCAGGGGCACCAAGGCACCTCGTCCCAGCTTAATCTCCAAAAGTCCGATGGCCGCACGCCACGGGTGCCACGGCTTAACCCTGCGGTGCAGCCTGGCTTCCGGCCTGGGCCACCTGCGCATCTGCGCCGGTCGTCGAGGCCGCGGCCTCGGGCACGTTCATGCCCAAAGACAGGCCGAAATCCTGCAGCCGGCGCTTGATCTCGCGCAAGCTGGTTTTTCCGAAACTGCGGACTTTCATCATGTCAATATCGGTCATGCGCACCAGGTCGCCCAAGGTGTGAATTTTGGCCGATTCCAGGCAATTTCCTGCCCGCACCGAAAGCTCCAGGGCGCTGACCGGCAACACCAGCTTGGCGAGCAGTTCCGCATTGAGCACGGCGGGCGGCCCGTCCACAGTGTCGTCGGCGGGCGCTTCAATCTCGGAACCTAATTCAAACTGCATGAGCATGGCGTTGAGGTGCTTGCGCATGATTTTGGCGGCTTCCACCAGGGCTATTTCCGGGTTGATGGTGCCGTTGGTCCAGATTTCCAGCAGCAGCCGGTCGTAATTGGTTTTCTGTCCTACGCGGGTATCTTCGGTTTTATAGCGCACGCGGGTTACCGGCGAATAAATGGAGTCTACCGGGATGGAACCGACGATTTGTTCCGCGGGGGTGTTTTCAACGGCAGTGATAAAGCCGCGACCCTTGCGGATTTCCAGTTCTATATCGAAGACCGTGCTTTCGGAAGTAAGGGTGGCAAGAACCAGGTCCTTGTTAAACACCTTGAGTGACGGATCGCCCTGCAGATCACCGGCTTTGACTACGCCCTTGCCCTGCTTGCGGACGCTGAGGGTCTTGGGTCCGTCGGCATCCATGGAAATGACCAGGGTTTTCACATTGAGGATGATATCGGTGACATCCTCAACCACTCCGGGAATCTGGGCGAATTCGTGATCGGCCCCGGCGATGCGCACGGCAACCGGGGCAGCGCCTTCCAGGCTGCTTAGCAAAATGCGCCGCAGGGAATTTCCGATGGTGGTGCCCAGGCCGCGTTCAAACGGCTCAATAACAAACTTGGCATACGTGTCTGTGGCAATTAAGGGATCCACATCCATTTTAGAGGGCAATTCAAGCCCACGCCAACGTAATCGCATAATGATGGCCTCCAAAAAAGTTCACTGCGGGATTATCGCCCGACGGGGCATCTTTCTCCGCAGGAAGACATTGTTTCATATCCATTCAGCGCCAGGCCGTACTTAAATCCTGATGCTTACACGCGCCGCTTTTTGGGCGGCCGGCACCCATTGTGCGGCAGCGGGGTATTGTCCTGAATCGACGAAATTTTAAGGCCGCTGTTCTGCAGGGCGGTAATGGCCGATTCACGGCCGTTCCCCGGCCCATTGACATGCACTTCCAATTCCAGCATGCCGAACTTACGAGCCTTGGCGGCGCAATTTTCGGCGGCCCGAGTGGCGGCAAAGGGGGTGCTTTTACGGGCACCCTTAAAGCCCACCGTGCCGGCGGAATCCCACGCCAGCGTCTCGCCATTGACATCGGTAATGGTAACCTGGGTGTTGTTATAACTGGCTTTAATGTGGGCAATACCCCGGACCACATTCTTACGAATCTTTTTTTTACCTGTTTTGGCCATGCCGATTCCTCAAACGAATCCGCCCGAATCCTCCGGCGACATCGACATCGCCCGGACTGATTCAGGCCGGAATTAACTATGAAGTTCCTTGACGCCCTTCTTGCCCGCTACGGTCTTGCGCGGTCCCTTGCGCGTTCGCGCATTGGATCGTGTACGCTGCCCCCGCGTGGGAAGGCTGCGGCGATGACGCGAGCCGCGATAGCTTTGGATATCCTTAAGCCGGCTGATGTTCTGCTGCACCTGCCGCCGCAGGCCGCCCTCCACTACATAACCCCGGTCAATGATATTGACGATGCGGGCAATCTCATCTTCAGAAAGCTCCTTGGCCCGCTTCTGCGGTTCAATGTTCGCCTCTTTGAGAATTTCCATGGCGTTCACCGGCCCAATGCCGTAAATGTAACGCAGGGAAATTCGCACCGGCTTGTTAAGGGGAATATCCACCCCGGAAATACGCGGCATAATAGCTCCTACGGCCTGGAATAAATCAACCCTGACGCTGCTTGTGGCGGGGATCCGCCTTGCACACCACCCGCAACACACCGTTGCGGCGGACCACCACACAGTGCTCACAGATACGCTTCACGCTGGAACGAACTTTCATTTTTAAGGTCTCCGCTGCTGTCCGCATCGGGTACTTGGCACCCGTCATGCTGCCTGGCGGCCGTCCCGCAAGGCAAACCAAAAAGTATACACCCAACTCCGGCATTTGCCAAGTCAGGCTCCCGCCAGGTCAGTTCCGCATAACGATACGTCCGCGGGCCAGGTCGTACGGGGACATCTCTACAGTGACTTTATCCCCCGGCAAAATCCGAATATAGTTCACCCTCATGCGGCCGGAAATATGGGCCAGCAGAATATGCCCGTTCTCCAGCTTCACGCGAAACATGGCATTGGGCAATGCTTCGGTAACCACCGCTTCCAGTCGTATGGCATCTTCTTTGGGCACTGTTGCTTCCTTGTCCGGCACGGGTCCGCCTGGATTGAAATACCATCAGGCAAACCGTAATCCCTTATTTTGGCCGGTGATCAGGATTTTGTCAAGACCTCGCAACTGGCGGCGGTAACGGCAATGGTATGTTCAATGTGCGCCGCGTAAGAGCCGTCCTTGGTGACCACGGTCCAGCCGTCATCCAGCACTACCACGTCCTTGGCCCCGGCAATCACCATCGGCTCGATAGCCAGGGTCATCCCCGCCTGCAGGTAAAAATCGCCGCGCCGCTCAAACTCCGCGGACACAAAATTGGGTATCTTCGGCTCTTCGTGCATGGCCTGCCCGATGCCGTGGCCCACAAATTCCCGCACGCACGAAAAGCCCGCATCTTCGACATGGCGCTGCATCTGCCGGGCCACATCGCTCCAGCGAATGCCGGGGCGGACCATGCCAATGGCCAGATCCAGGGTTTCCTGCGTAATGCGAATCAGCTCTTCATGCCGGGGTGGAAGGGTGCCGACCCCGACGGTAATGGCGGAATCCCCGCACCAGCCGCCGAGCCGAATCCCGCAATCCACGCTCACCACATCGCCGTCCTGGAGCAGGCGTGCGCCTGGAATGCCATGCACCACTTCATCATTGACGCTGATGCACGTATTGCCAGGAAATCCCGTGCCCGGCTTGTAGGTGGGATAATTTTTGAATAATCCGGAAGCGCCGGCCGCGGTGTAGGTTTGCAGGGCCAGAGCGTCTATTTCGGCGGTGCTCACGCCGGGGCGCACCATATCCCGGCAGCGCTGCAGGGTTTCGTAGACCACCCTGCCGGCGGCACGCATCAGATCAATTTCGTGGCGGGATTTTAACGTTATTTTCATAAATTCTGTTCTTCCCATGGAAACCGGAGACTCACGGACCTTCCAGGCGGGAATTGCCATCCCGGCCCACCCGAGTTGCGGACCCCGGCCGCTGCAAGTTCATCGGCCGGCACCGGAAATCAGCTTTGCGCAAAATGGCGGCGAATTTTATCCAGCACCACCACGCTGACATCATCGACGCTGCCACTGGCGTCAATGGTCTTGAGAATTCCCAACTGGGCATAATACGCAATCAGCGGGCTCGTGCTGGCCTGATATAACTCGATGCGCTGGCGCACCACCTCCGGGCGGTCGTCCTCGCGAATCAGCAGTTCATGGCCGTCGTTATCACAGAGGCCGGCAACCCTGGGCGGCATCGAATCTACGTGGTAAACGGAAAGACACACGGGACAGATCCGGCGGCCTTCAAAGCGATGGGAAAGCACCCGGGGATTCACCACAAAATTCAGCACCAGGCTCAGCGGGTGAAGGGCGTCGTGGAGAAGATCGGTCAACGCCCGGGCCTGCGGTACCGTCCGCGGGAAACCATCGAGCACAAACCCGCCGGGCAGAGCCAAGATTTTTTCCAGCATCAGTTGAATCATCAGATCGTCGGGAACCAGCATCCCTTTGTCGATGAAATCGCGGATTCGCAACCCCAGTTGCGTGCCCGCCATTTTTTCAGCCCGAAGAACATCCCCACTGGACAGATGGGCAAGATTAAATTCGTGACATATCCGCTGCGCCTGGGTTCCCTTGCCGGCACCAGGCGGCCCCAGCAAAGCAATATTCATAGCACAGACCCTTTTATATCTGCCGGCCGAAAATCACCCGCTTAACTCGGACCGGATGGTCCGCTGCCTTGCCCGGCGCGCCGCCGCGTTGAAGGCGTGCCGCCGGGATCCATGAATCCTTCATAATTGCGCATCACCAGATTAGCCTCTATGCGATTGAGGAAATCCAGCAGAACGCTGACCACAATCAGCAGACCGGTGCCGCCCAAAAACTGCGTCACCAGAAAATTGATATGCATGTAACGGGACACAATCATGGGCACCAGGGCAATGACCGACAAAAACGCCGCACCGCAGTAGGTAATGCGGATCATGACATTTTCCAGGTATTCCGCGGTGCGCCGACCCGGCCTTAACCCCGGAATAAAACTGCCGTAGTCGCGCAACTGATTGGCCATTTCCTTGGGCTGAAACTGCACGGTGTTCCAGAAATAGGAAAAGAAGAAAACCATCGCCACATACAAAACGACGTATAAGTAGGCTCCCGGCTCCAGCGCGGAGTAGATGGTGGCAAACGCACCGCTTTTGTCAAAATGCGGTGCCATCCAGCCGAGAATAATGGTCGGGAACAACATCAACGAGCTGGCAAAGATAATGGGCATCACGCCGCCATGGTTCACCCGCAGCGGCAGATACTGGCTTTGGCCGCCGTAAACACGCCGGCCGCGAATATGCTTGGCCTGCTGAATGTTAATCCGCCGCTGGGAAAGCTCCAGCAAAATTGCTCCGGCGGTAACGCCCAGAAAGGCGGCAACCAGAAAGAGCATGGTGCCGATGCCGTAACTTTGGCCCGACGCTGCGGAAACCTTGAGGCTCGCGTGGTGGTAAACCGTGCGGATGGCCGATGGCATGCGCGAAACGATACCGGCCATGATGATCAGGGACACCCCGTTGCCTATGCCGAATTCGTCAATCTGTTCGCCCAGCCACATCAAAAACACGCTGCCGGCGGTCATGGCGGAAAGGCCCATCGCCCAGAACAGAATCCGGTGCTTGTAATACGTATTGGCATAGAGAAAACCGTGCGGATAATTCGTGGTGGCTCCCGTGAGGTATTTCAGCCAGACCACGGATTGAATCAGGCACAAAACGACCGTGGCATAGCGCGTCCATTCATTGATTTTGCGCATGCCGGGTTCGCCTTCTTTTTGCAGTTTTTCCAGCGAGGGAATCACGGTTCCCAGAAGCTGGAAAATGATGGAGGCACTGATGTACGGCATAATGCCCAGGCCGAAGATGGTGCTGTAACCTAAATTTCCGCCCGAAAACAGGGTCAGGTAATTGCTGATCTGCCCGAGCGGCGACGAAGTGGAACTGGCAACGGCGCTGTGCAGAAGCCCGGTATCCACACCCGGCAGCGGCACATAAAAGCCGATACGGTAAATACACAGCATACCGATAGTGAACGCTAGCTTTTTACGTAATTCGGAAACCTGAAAAATATTTAACAGCGTTTTGAACAACGCAACCTCACTTACTTATTGCTTGGCTGGCTTTTTGAGCTTCTTCGACACCGGCCGAAACCGGCCGTTTTTGGGATTGACCTTGTCTTTATTGCGATCCAGTTCCAAAAGCTGCAGCGTGCCGCCCGCCGCGGTGATTTTCTCGCCCGCCTGCTTGCTGAACTTGGCCGCCACCACGGTAAGCTTGCGCGTTAAAGCTCCGTCACCCAGCACCTTGACCGGATAGCGCTCATCGCGAATAAGCTTATGGGCAATGAGTGAAGCGGCATTGACCGTCTGGCCATCCTGATAAAAACGATCCAGTTCGCCCACATTCACCACGCTGAAACGCTGCGCAAAATAGTTGTTGTTGAAACCGCGCTTGGGCAACCGGCGAAACAGCGGCATGTTGCCGCCCTCGCTGCCGAATGCCGGACCGCCGCCGGTACGGGAATAGCCGCCCTTGGTGCCGCGGCCG
>JAJZCR010000036.1 GCA_021851715.1 Planctomycetota bacterium | reverse complement strand
CCCGCCGCACTGGTCGTTTTCACCCCCCCCCCCGCTTGCACTGCCGGACCACAACTGGCGTATAATGGATAACAGGCGGTGGGCATCGGCCGGTCGACAGGCCGGTGTCGACAGGCCGGTAAGGTTCCGGCTGGGATTCATTGGAGACCGTATCATGGCCAGCGGTACAAATTCCTCAGGTACGTGTCCGCGCTGCGGCGCAGTCAGGCTGGCAGGGAGAAGCGTATGCATTCAATGCGGCATGGATTTGAATTCCGCCGCAGAGTTTGTTCGCCGGCAGCAGGATCAGGCAGCGCAGGACAGTCGCCTGCGCATGATCAAGCTGGCCATTGCCGCGGTGGTGGTGCTGGCGGTGGTAGCGGGCGGGTGGTGGACGTATGCCCGGCTCACCGCACCGGGCCCGAACCCGGCATTGGCGTACCCCGTGAGCCGGGCCAAACTGGTGCGGACTTTCTTTTATGATATCAGCACGAATGACAACCCCAAGTTGCACCAGGCATTTTTGCTGCTGGCCTTGTCGACCCGTAAAAAATATCAGGCCCACGAGGCCCGCGTATGGCAGAAGATGGAAAATCTGAATCGGTATTTAGCCGACATTTTTGGCCGGCAGTGGATAAACGATTTCGTGCTGCACGTAAGCATCGGATCCGGCCGGCCCCAATACGTAGCCGAGATTGCCACGGAGCGTTTCCACGTGCATATCGTCCGGGAATGGCCGTTGGCGGGTGCGGCCGGATCCGGAGCGGTGCGGCATTACGGCATTTTGCGCGTGCGGGAGCTTTCGTTGTCGGGTGGCGGAGCCTCACAAGCGGCCCAGGCCAGCCGCGATGTGCTGGGCAATTTGATCGGCAACAAGATCGCGGCCAATGATGTGGCCGGCATTCACGCGGCCTTCAGCGATGCGGATGCGGGCAAGCCCTGGCAAATTAAGCAGCGTCTGCTGCCGACGGTGTTGCGGCCCCGGGCGGCGGGTGTCCGGCAGTGCATTTATCAGCTTTGGCCGGTCCGGCAAGATCCGACCGTGCGTCTGGTGCTGAAGCGCATCGTTGACAATCCGCGGTATGCACCTGACCTGCAGCATGCGGCGAAGGGTGTACTTTCCGGCCATGTGATGAAAGCGACGCTCATTGCCAACCAGGTAACCGATACGCATTGATCGGTACGCTCTGGGGCGTCAGAGCGCCGTCTGCGTGGGGCATCGACGGGGCGGAGACTTTCTACTTGGCCGGTGGCCGAGGCTCAATTATAATTCCGCTTATGACCCGTGCCTTTAACGAACAGGATATTGTCGCTGTGGACCCCGCCGAGCTTACGCCGGCCATGCGGCAGTATCAAGCGTACAAAGCGCAATACCCGGATGCGGTGCTTTTTTTCCGGATGGGCGATTTCTATGAAACCTTTTATGAGGACGCCCGCCTCATCGCCCGCGTGCTTGGTGTGGCCCTGACCAGCCGCAGCAAAGGGGAAAATCCGGTGCCGATGGCGGGGGTGCCATTTCATGCGGTGGAGACATATTTAAGTCGCATGATCGCCGCGGGTTACAAGGTGGCCATTTGCGAACAAATGCAGGATGCCGCGGAGGCCAAGGGAGTCATTGACCGGCAGGTGACGCGACTGGTAACGCCGGGCACGCTTATCGATGAAGCGATGCTGGATGGCCGGGAGGAAAATTTCCTGGCCGCCATGGTGCTTGATGGCCGCGGCAAGGGAGGCTTGGGGGCGGGCCAACGCGGTGAAGGTGCGGGTGAAGCAGCCCCCGGCAATGCCGCGGACCACGCTGGACAATCTCCGGCGGCGCTGGCCTGGTGCGACTTATCCACGGGTAAATTCTGGACTTTGGAAGCGCCGATATCCATCTGCCTGGATGAGCTTTCGCGCATTCGCCCACGCGAGATGCTCTATGCTGATGCGGTGGATCATCACACCCCCGGCTGGTTGGTGCCTGTGGCCGAGACGCTTAAGTTGACGCTTACGCCTCGACCGGCCTGGCAACTGGAAGAGCATCACGGCCATAAAACCCTCCGGGAACACTATGGGGTGCTGGGTTTTGGCGGTTTTGGCTATGAAGACCAGCACAGTTTGGCGCTGCGCGCCGCGGGGGCACTGGTCAGTTATCTGCATGAAACGCAGAAAGCCTCCCTGGAGCACCTGCAGCCGCCGCGGCGTTTTGTGCGCGCGGATTACCTGCTGATAGACCCGGCGTCGGTGCGTTCGCTGGAAATACTGCGGAGCATTCGCCACAATACCGCCGAGGGTTCGCTGGTGGACGCGGTGGATGAAACCCAGACTCCCATGGGTTCGCGGCTGTTGCGCAACTGGCTGATATTTCCGCTTAGGGACATGCGGGCCATCAATGCCCGGCTGGATGCGGTAAGCGATTTGCTGGAACGGGAAGCAGCCCGGCAGCAGATTCGCCTGCTGTTGGCGAGTTGCGGCGATGTGGAGCGCATCACGGCGCGGATCTGCTGTCGCCGCGCCGGACCGCGTGATCTGATTGCTTTGAGCCGCTCGCTGGACATTGTGCCGGTGCTGGGGAAAATTCTGCGGGAATCCGGGGCGGAAAGTCCCGGGCTGGCAGGGTTTGACGCCCATAGCAACGCCGCTAAAAAAAATTCCGACGACATCCGGGCTGCGGTGGTCGAGGAGCCGCCCGGGCATTTGCGCGATGGCGGCGTGATCCGCGAGGGTTTTAACGCGGAACTGGACCGGCTGCGCTGCCTGGCCCATGATTCACGCAACTGGCTGGCGGATTATCAGGCCGGCCTGGTGAAAAGCACCGGCATCAGTTCGCTCAAGGTGGGGTACAACAAGGTATTCGGGTACTACATTGAGGTGACCCACGCCCACCGCGACCGCATACCGCCGGAATTTTCGCGTCGGCAAACGGTAAAAAACGCGGAGCGCTATGTTACGCCGGAACTGCAAAAGTTTGAAACGGATGTACTGCAAGCCCAGGAGCGTTCGCGCCTCTTGGAACAGGAACTCTTTGAAAATCTCCGCGAAGATCTGGCTGGCCAGTCGGAGCCGCTCAAGGCGGTGGCGGCGGCCTTGGCCGGTT
Organism: Planctomycetota bacterium; assembly: GCA_021851715.1. Classification (GTDB taxonomy): domain Bacteria; phylum Planctomycetota; class Phycisphaerae; order WQYP01; family WQYP01; genus JABEVA01. The sequence continues at coordinate 32,938 of JAJZCR010000036.1, read as the reverse complement.
TGGATGTGCTGGCTTCCATCGCCCATGTCGCCCGGGCCAGGCATTACACCCGGCCCACACTGACCCTGCAGCGCCAACTGCGCCTGGTGGAGGCCCGGCATCCGGTGTTGGAGCGGATTTTGGGCGACAAGTTTGTGCCCAATGATGTCTGTTTCGAGCCGGACCAGGCCACGCTGCATTTGATCACCGGTCCCAACATGGCCGGCAAGTCCACTTATATCCGCCAGACGGCCCTGCTGGTGCTGATGGCGCAGGCGGGGTTTTATCTGCCCGCGTCGGAGGCGGTGGTGGGCCTGGTGGATCGGATCTTCACGCGGGTGGGGGCTTCGGATGACTTGGCGGGGGGGCAATCCACGTTTATGGTGGAAATGACTGAGACGGCCAATATTTTGCACCATGCCTCGGCCGATTCGCTGGTGATTCTGGATGAAATCGGTCGTGGCACCAGCACCCTGGATGGTCTGGCGCTGGCGTGGGCCATCACCGAATTTCTCTCGGACTCGGTACGTTGCCGAACTTTGTTTGCCACGCACTACCATGAACTCACCGAGTTGCCGGAAAGCACCTCGGCGGTGCGAAATTTCAGCGTGCTGGTGCGCGAATGGGAGGATCAGATCGTCTTCATGCATCGCATTGTTCCAGGCCATGCGGACCGTTCGTACGGCGTACAGGTGGCCCGGCTCGCCGGCGTGCCGCGCAGCGTGATTATCCGCGCCAAAAAACTGATGGAACAATTGGAAGTGCATGTGGGCAAAGCCCGTCCGCGGGCAGCCGCCACCGCGGTCAATAATCAGATTGACCTGTTTGACGCGCCGTCATCGCAGGCTTTAAGTCATCTGGCGGCATTGGATCTCAATCGCATGTCGCCCATGCAGGCCTGGGAAGCGCTGAAAATGCTGCAAGCCATGCAGGCGGAAGCCCCGGCCCCGGCAGGCTCCCAGTCGGCCGCACCATCGGTGGCCCGCGGACCGCGGCCTACACCCTTGGCACCATGAAATTCCAGTGCCAACCTACCGCACGATCCGCCGATTACTCAAGGCAGAATTATATACACATAAGATGTTCTTGATCGGCTGACTGGCAAAAATTGCCCGGCAGGTGGGGGTTTGGCAATCGCCGCGGATGGGGAGAAACAACCAACTACGAGGGTGGCAGATTATGCTAAAATAGTACTCGGTGCTCGATGGCCATTCGCCCATGTGCGTTGCGTGGATGAATGCCATCGAAAGTCGGCTTCAAAGTCAGGAGAAATATGATGAAGCGATCCATTGTTGCCGCGGTTGCGGCGCTGGCCGTGTTGTGCATGCTGGCGGGTACGTCATTTGCCGCCTCCATCAAGAAGGTCAATGTCAAGGGCGTCCTGCTGGACATGAACTGCTATTCCACCCATGGCCTGATGAGCCGGGCTCATGGCAAGACCTGCGGAATGGCCTGCATGATGAAGGGTCTGCCGGCGGGCATTCTGGTGAAAGGTCATGTCTGGACCCTGGTGGTCAACTCCAGGCTGCTGGCCCATTACATCGGCCTGAAAGCCCGCGTCATGGGAGCCGCCAATCCCAAGACCAACGCCATCATTCCATCGGAAATCCTGGTTGATCAGCACGGCAAATACACCAAAATCGCGATCAAGTAATTTTCCCCGGGCAAACCTGAAGGACCGTGCCAGGTAGAGCTTTATTATTTTCCCGGCGGTCCGGCGGGCTTATGAAGTTGGGCCGGCGTGCAGGCCGTGATCTTGCGCTTGGCATACCAGGCCGTGATTTTCTTTATCGCCGCGTTTTCCTGCGGCACATTGTCAACGGCCCAGGCACCGCCGTACATCGGCGTGTGATAAAGCTTATAGACAGCGGGATTTTGCCCGGCGAATTTTATCAGCAGGTACAGCGGCAGGGTGCGATTGGAAAAATGTATCGGCCGGTTATTGAAATTAAGCATGAAATTCTGGCTCATGGGCTGGTGAATCAGATAAAGCAGGTACGGTTCCACCTGGGCGGGCTTGGCCAGCATCAGCAAGTGGGAAAAACCTTTGGCCGTCGCCGTATACGGCGTGTTGAAAATGTTCAGCCCCGGTGACTGGCGGCACATTTGCATCAGTACGTGGACCAGCAGAGCGGAAAGATCCGCGGGTTTCCAATGCTGGAGCAGTTGGGTCGCGTATACGCCATCCTGCACCCGTGTCCAATAGTTATTGTTATAGGTAATAATGGGAATTCGCAGCCCGCGAAAAACGGCCACGTGCCGCACATTTTGCTGAAAATTAAAGGGCGTTCCCAGGATTACCGCCCGGTTCAATACAGTTTTTACCAGGGTCGGCGTGGGGTGCCGATTCCACAGGGCATCCATGGTGGTCAGGTAAACCAGGCGATGCGGATCCTGGAGCAGACGATTCAGCAGCCAATCGGCGTTGCGGCCCGGAACCTTGGCCAGCGGATGGGCCACGTTGGCCCGGCGCTGCTGGTGGTGGGAAAATGCACCCGCCACCAACGGCAGCAGTTTCGGTGCCATGCCCCAGCGCAACATTTCCATGCGTCGCTGGAGAGGCAAACGCAACAAAGCCCTGGCCCACCGTGTCAGATCACCCTGACAGCGCAGCAAATGTGCTATGCGGGCCTGGCGCTCCGGACCGCCCTCACGAATCATGCGGGCGGTCAGACTGGCCAGCGCCTGTTGCAGTTCGGCACTGCCCGCCTGGCGGATGGCATACTGCGGCTGAGCGAGCTTGCTTAACCCCTGTTGAAACTGCCGCATCGCCGCGGCGGTCAGGCCGGTGGAATGGGGGCGGGTCTGGGTCTGGCCGGATTGCGGCCACGCCAGGCACACCGCCGCGGTCAGCAACAAGATCAAACCGGGCAATTTTGTTTTCATCGGGCATTTCCCTGCGGTCAGGCCCACTGCGGTCGTGGGTTCAATTCCGTCGGCAACGCGCGTTGCCGGGCGATCTGGCCGAAAACCGCCGTGAGGTTTTCGGTCGCGGCCCACGGTGCCTTTTTAATGTTCCAGGCCGCCGCCTGGTAACAGGAGAATATAAAATCCGTGGTCTTGATAATCTGGGAAAAATCGGTGATGGGCGTGGATCCGGTGCGAATGGCCAGGGCAAAACTGTTAAAGGTTCGCATGTTGCCTTCAAAGTCGCGGGCGTCATCGTGAAATTCGGTGGACGGCTGGCCATGGCTGAGCAAGTAACCCATGCCGTTCCAGATGGCCCGGCCGGCATCACCAAGAATCTCAATCATGTGCCGCTCCTGCCGGGAGCAGGTCGTGGCCACCATGGTCAGGCGCGGGCGATCGGGCGTCGTCAGTGTCGCCTGGGTGATGGCGGTGTCTTCCATTTCCAGCGCCGGAGAATCATGGAAGCGGTACAAAGCGGTGCGGATATTTTCAGCGTGGGCCACGGCAGGTAAATCCCCCGGCGATGCCAGAATGAGAGCCTGATTGATAAAGTGTACCGCCTGGTTGAACATCACACCATCGAGATTCCATTGGCCCTCCATCATTTTTTTGCCGGCCCAGGCCGCCCGGTTATAGTAAGATTCTTCGCGCCACCAGAGGCTGGAAAGAAAAATCTCGCGGATTTTACCAATGGCTCCGCCGTGAATCGCCTTGCGCAGCTCCAGCATGGAACTGCGCCCCACATGTTGCATCTGCACCGCCCCGACCCGGCCCGAAGCCTTTTGTGCTTCAAGCATCATGCGGCATTCGTCCGGATGGGTCGCCATCGGTTTTTCACACAGCACGTGTTTTCCGGCCTTAAAGGCGGCCACGGTCACCTGCCGGTGCAGAAAGTGGGGTACGGCGATGCACACCGCCTCCACCGCTGGATCCTGGAGAAGAGTCTGGTAATCGGGGTAAATTTTCCCGCCGGCGGCGGTAACGCGGGCCGCCTGTTTGGCCACGTTGGGATCATCGAGCCTGATGTCGCAGGCCGCAGCGACCTGAAAATTCGGATTTTTTTCCATTTCCGTCAGGTGCATGGGGGCGATGCCCCCGCCCAGCCCGATTTGCCCCATGCGAATGGGCGAAGAAACGCGAGGGTTAAGGCCTGTGTCAGTCATTGTGCCGCTCCAAAAACCTGCCGGACGCTTAAAATACCCTTAAGTTTGACCCTTTTCCCAGGCCGTTTAAGCGCGTGCACCGGCTGTTAATGTATGCTATTGCGCACCGGCCGTAAAGGAGCGTCCCCCGGTCCAGGCCAGCGGCCGATGGCGAGGGGGGTGCCTTGCGGGAATTTTGCCCTTGACAGGATTTCGCCGGCGATTAAACTTTGCTGATCATAAGGGCGGGTGGGGGCATGTGGCGGAAGCCTGGCCGCAAACCAAAGAACGTGGCTGGAAATAAACTTCATGCGGAAGTTGAGCTTCCCGCGAATAGAAATTAAAATAGGCATTTGCAGGATGCGGATGCGACGAACGGCCGACTGAATTTCGCGGCTTGGGTTGCTAACTTGTTGTGAGTGTTGTAACGGTTCCTTTTATTTACCAACCGGAGGCGTACCTTGAGTATCCTGACCAAAATCTTTGTGCTGCTGCAACTGGTGTTTGCCCTGGTCCTTGCGGTGCTGGTCGTGCTATTTGCACATGGACAGCAAAACTATAAAAAGCAGGTATTAACCGATCAGAATGCGATGATTGCGTCGCAGGCGGCTTTGCTTAATACGCGGGCGACGGTCAGCCGGCTCAGTGCGCAATTGGCCCAGGCCGCCCGCACCAACATTAATACGCTGGGCAATCTCAATGACAAAATTTTGAACCTGCAGGGAAAGCTCTCCAGTGCGCAAAGCGAAGTTGCCCAGCTTAAGGCCAATAAACAGAGCCTGGTCAACAGCACCAGTCTGCTTTCCGCGGCCAACCGCTCGCAACAGGATCAGCTTGCCGCGGACAACAAGGAACTCACCAAGCTGCGCCCGGTGGTGCTGCGTTACATCAATGAAAACGCCCAGCTCAATCGGCACAACACCCAGCTTACCAACGAACGCAACGAAGCCCAGAAGCAGATTCAAACTCTCCAGGAAAGCATTGTGGCCCTGAACACCCGCCTGGCCCGGGCCGCGGCCCTGCAGCATCAGGTGGCCTCTGCACCGAATGCTGTCAATGCGGTTATCGGCGTACCGACGGCGGTGGCGGTAAACGGCAAAATTCAGCAAGTGACGTCCTACAACAACCGGGTTTATGTGAGTGTGAACCTGGGTGCACGTGACGGGGTGTCTAAGGGCACACGCCTGACTGTTTATAAGAGCGGCCAATATGTCGCCGACGTGGTCGTTCGCAGTGTAGACCCCACGACCTGCGTGGGCGTGGTAACGTTGGCCAGTCCCAGTGCCAAGGTCATGGTCAATGATCTGGTGATGAGCGGTCCGGGCATCTAAGAAGCCTGGACAGGCGAACAGTCCGGTTACAAGCTCCGGTCTCTGGCTTTTGGAGAACAATATGTCGCGAATCGATGGACCAGCACGCATTACCGTCAAGCCGCAGCCCAACGTGTATACAGCGTTGGCATTTATATCCATGGGGGCTACGCTGGCCGCACTGGTGTACGTGTTTCTACAATACAAGGCCTTGGTGGGCTAAAATTTTGGGGCGGGGCCGGGTTTCAAGTTTCGTGGCAACGCCCAACGGTTGAGCAACACCCGCCTGTCGGCGATTCCGTTTGGTTAGAGATCTTTGGTACAGCATGTTTGCCCGTCGGATCGCCCAGACTGCCGGGATAATTTTTTAATTGTGGCTCAGGCATACCCGGCACTGCATTTGCCGTTGGCATCGGTGCAGGTGTATGGGTGGGTGGAATGGGGTGGTGCTGATACGGGCGTTCGCTACGTCCATGTCGAATTTCATATTCAAGAACTAATTTGTAAAATTTTACCGTTCTGGTAGACTGCCGTAGGAAAGATTCAGAGAGGGCTGGTGGCCAACGCCTCCAAATTCCGATAATAACGGAAGTGGCGGCGTCGGACTGGCCATATCCACAGGACAGGGTGTGGCGGGTTTGGCGGAGTTTTAAGACGGATTGTCCGCCAATGGTTGTTCGGAGCGATTGACGTTTGTTTTTTGATTCCTTTTTAGGTTGGTTCTCGCTCGATATGGGCATTGACCTTGGTACGTGCAACACCTTGGTGTGCGTGCGCGGCCAGGGCATTGTTCTCAATGAACCTTCCGTCGTCGCGGTGCGCAAGGGCACCAGCGAGGTGCTGCTGGGCGGCACTGCCGTTGGCCTGAAAGCCAAGGAGATGCTGGGTAAAACGCCGGGCAACATGACCGCGATCCGCCCGCTCAAAGACGGTGTCATCAGCGATTTTGAAATCACCGAGGCCATGCTCACGTACTTTATCCGCCGGGTACACGGCCGCCGGTGGCTGATCAAGCCGCGGGTGGTTATTGCCATCCCCAGCGGGATTACGGCAGTGGAAAAACAGGCCGTTGTACAATCGGCCCTGCAGGCGCATGCCCGCAAGGTATACCTGGTGAAGGAACCGCTGGCCTCCGCCATCGGTGCGGGATTGCCGATTTTAGATCCGCGCGGCAGCATGATTGTGGATGTGGGCGGGGGAACCACGGAAGTGGCGATCATCAGCCTGGGCGACATCGCGGTATCGGAATCCATCCGCACGGCCGGCGATAATTTTGATGAAGCCATCATCAGTCATATGAAAAAAACCTACAACCTGATGATCGGCGAACAGTTCGCCGAAAAAATCAAGATTGAAATTGGCTCCGCCAGTGCCATAAGCCCCGAAAGCACCATGGAGGTGCGCGGGCGCGACATGATCAGCGGTTTGCCCCGCAAGTGCATTGTCACCAGCGAAGAAATCCGGGAAACGCTGCAGGAGCCGGTCGGCAAGATCATTGATGCCGTCACCCACACCCTGGAGCGGGCGGAGCCCGAACTGGCGGCGGACCTGGTGGAAACGGGCATTATGCTGGCCGGCGGCGGCAGCCTGCTGCGCGGAATAGACAAAATGATCAATCAGGCTACCGGCCTGCCGGTTCAAGTAGCCGAAGATCCGCTCACCTGCGTGGCCCGGGGCACCAATGTCTACCTGGAAAATCTGGAGCAAGCCAAAGATGCAATGGAAACCATTGACGACGGTGCCTAACGGTGGCCGGCTGCCAACTCCGGCCATTGGGCCACAATCGCGAGAATTCAGGTTCCGGCGCAGCGGGTGCTGCGGCGGCATGGGTAACGGGCTGAGAATTCGCGGCTTTTTTTGGCTTGGCTGATGCTCATTTTGCCCCGGCTGGACAGGGGCCAGGCCAAGCGAAAACCCAACCGAAACCGGCTGAAACATGGCGGATTTTTTAGTCCGGCCGGCCTTGCACAGGCCACAGCCCGCCACCGCTTTTTCACGGAAGGTCCAAAATGCGGATGACCATGCGGCGCTGGTTCTGGCTGCTTAATTTTATTATGATCATTGCGATCATTACGAGCTTGCATCGGCCTGGTGCCGCGAACTGGGTTCGCCAGGTTGCCGGCCAGTCCATTCGCTGGGTGCTCACGCCGGCATCGTGGACCTTTACCCGCGCACAAATCGCCTTTAACCGCGTGATCCACCCTCCCTCCTCCGCCAATCCCGCCGACACCAAAATGCAGGAGCATTACCAGAACGAAATTGCCATGCTGCTGGCCCGCAACAGTACGCTGGAGCGGCTGCTGCGCGAATCGCGGCTCATTCATCGCGGTTTTCCCGGCATTTCCAGCCAGCAGTTGCGGGCCGCCAATATTGATGGCTTTGCCTCCGACTCCAGCGATACGTGCATTTTGGATCAGGGCTGGAGCGATGACAAACGCATCCGGCGCGGATGTGTGGTGATGGCGCAGCTTTCCGTGGTCGGAAGAATTATCCAGGCCGGAGCAGCCACCAGCGTGGTTCGACTGTTGACATCCCGGCGGATGGCCCCGGTAACCGCCAGTATCGTGCGGCCCACACGCGACGGCCAGACCCTGATCGCCGGATTATGCCTCGCGCAGGGAATAGGCCGCGGGCGCATGCGTTGCATGCTGGAACAGAATCTTGGGGCGATTCCCCCGCAGCGCGGCGACCTGGTGTTGCTCAACGATCATGATTGGCCGCCGGAGGTCAGCGGTGCCGTCATCGGCGTGGTTACGGCCGTAACCCAGTCGCGGCATGGCAACCTGCGGTGGGATGTGCATATTCGCCCGCGTGTGAACATGCAGCAAACCCGCCACGCGGTCATTGTGCTGAGCCGCTAAGGCTCCACCGCGGGCAATTGTGCCCCCGCGGGATGATTCCGGGCCTGCCGGTATTGCCGCGGGGATTGTCCGGTCAGTTGATGAAACATGCGTGAGAAAAAAGCGATTTCTTCATAGCCCAGCCGCGCCGCCACCTTGGTAATGGACAAATCTGTATGGGCCAGCAGGCGGCAGGCTTCTTCAATGCGAATGCGGTTCCGATAGGCCACAATGCCCATGCCCATGCGCTGCGAAAAAACATGCGATAAATGCGTGGGGCTCAGGGCTACCCGCCGGGCCAGTTGCTCCAGCGAATGTTTGGCCACGGCATTTTGTTCCAGCCACACGGCGGTGTCAAAAACCGCCTTTTGCGCCCGGTCCGTAATATCCAGATCTTCCACCGGGCGAATGCGGGGATCAAAGCGCACCGCCATCGCCAAAAATTCCAGCAGTGCTCCGGTGGCCATCGGTTCCCATCCCGCCAGGCGGCAGCTGGTTTCCGTCATAATTCGTTCCAGCAGAGCCAGACAATACCGGCCTTCCGCCGGTCCGGCGTGCAGCACCAGTGGGGCCGATTCACGGGGCCGGGACAGCGGCCGGGCAAACAGTTGAAAAGCCCTTTCATCATGGCGAAGAATAACCGCCAACTGGTTCATCAGCCGGCGGTCAATAAGACAGTTGAGCAATTTCAACTGATGCGTGTTCTGATAGCCGTGCCATTGCCACGGACGAATCAGGATGATGTCGCCGGGCCGCAGCAATCGGGTGCCGTCGACCGTCAGATGGTCCGCGGCTCCAGCCTCGATAAAAACAATTTCGTGAAACAGGTGATCGTGCAACGTCGTGCTGTTGTGATTGTTGACACGGACCACACTCACGCTGCCGGTTGGCGGCTGGGCCGATTCCGCCCAGCCCAGGGTTCTGAGTTTAGTTTTGTCCATACGCAAAAAAATCCAAATTCATGCTCATGTTAGTCCGCCTCTGTTCGGTTGGCAATGATCCCCTGGACAAGCATAATATGGAGTCTGCCGGCGGCGGTGGGCCGGGCCGGTGCAGAAATCAGGAATGCAGTAAAAAAAGGAGCCTTCATGCTCAATGTTGCGATTGTTGGAATGGGCCATATTGGCTATGCCCATGCCCGATGTTATCAAAAAAATAAGAACGTCAAGCTTTTTGCGGTGTGCGACATCAACAAAGAAAGGTTGGATGCCGCCGCCAAGGCTTTTGACTGCCGCTCTTTTGGTTCCATCCGGGACATGCTCTCTGCGGGTGTACCCATTGACGCGGTAAGCATGACCACGGGCGGAAAAGAAAATGGCGGCGACCATTATCAGGCCACCGTCGAACTGCTGGCCGCGGGCATACCCGTGCTGGGTGAAAAACCCATTTCCAATGAAATCCCACAGGCCAGGGAAATGGTGGCCATGGGCAAAACCAGACATGTGCCTTACGCCATCAATCTGAACCACCGCTTTACCCCCGCCGCCCGCCGGGCCAAACTCTGGCTCGACGAGGGGCGATTGGGCGACATCAACATCATCAAGATGACCATGTGGATCAACAACCCCAATGAAAGCAGCCCTTATTTTCATATTCGGGCTCTGCATCCACATTCCATCGATGTGATGCGCTATTTTGGCGGCGACATCGCCAAAGTGCAGGCTTTTTTTAAAAAAGGGCCGGGACGAAATATCTGGTCCAACGTGCTGGTGAATGTGCAATTTGCCAACGGCACCATCGGGCATCTCACCGGCAGTTACGATGCCGGTATCGGCTATGGCCTGGAAAACTGCGAACTGGTGGGGTCCAGCGGACGCGTGGTTATTGAAGAAGCCTGCCAGCGTCTGCGATTTCATCATCGCCATTCCAAGGAGGCCCAGGTATTTGAAAATCTCGACGGCATGACCAACGCCGATGAGACGTTCCAAGTGCGTATTGACACCTGGGTGAATGATCTGCTGAAAAAAACACCCCCGGAAAACATTGATGGTAAGGCTGAAGACGCACTTAAGGCCCAACTGGTGATTGAAGCGGCCATTGAATCCTGGGAAAAAGAGACCGTGGTTACCGTGCCGCCGGTGTAACCACCGGAACAAGGTTCCGTGCCCGGCCAGCCAGGACCGGCGGCGTACAGGAGGCAAAAGTCGGCGTTGCAGCCTCTTTTGGAGCTCATTTAACGACATTCCCGCGGCAGGACTCGTGCGGCTTTGGGAACTAAAAAATGGGAACCACCAGCATGGTTGGTGCATCGAAGTGACCGGTAAGCGCGGCCAGGGCAGATGGTCCGTGGTAAAAAAATGGGAGATGACTTATAAGGATAAACATATGAAGATAATTGTGCAAACGGTATTGGTCTTGGTTATCGCTGTGCTGCTTTCGGGCTGGATGGTGCCGGTGGCCAGCGCGGCGGCGACAAGTCATCCGGCCTGCGGCGGGATTACCGGCAAAATAATTTGCGAATATAACAAACAACCCTTCGTCGGCGCGGTGGCCATTTATCTCTATGCAAAGACGGCCCGAAGCCGCAATGTGCCGCCGGCACCAATGATCTTTCACACCAAAACTAAAGCCAATGGACAGTTTACCGTGAATAGGATTCCGCTGGGTACCTATAGAATCGCGGTGCGGCTTAAGATGCGTTATGGCGGTGGAGAAGGCCACTCGCGGAAGCTGGTAAAGGTCACGGCGTCTCCGGCCTGTGTCAATGTTGGCACCATCAGGTGCGCGGTGTTTATGCAATGAGCGTCAGATGAGGTGATGACAAAGTGTGGCCTGCACCAGCGGTGGAATTGGCGGGTCGGTCTCAGCGCTGGAATAAGCGATCCGGTGGTTTAGGCAGATCCGCCACAGCAGTGGAACGAGTGCAAGCCAGGCCGTTCCTTCCGCTTGGCCAACAAAGGCCCTGGCCGGAGCGCCTGGATAGGTACAGGCTTCCAGCGGCCAGTTTTTCAAGGCTTTGGGTACTGACTTGGAACCGCCGGCATGGTTGGTGCGTCTAAGTGACCGGTAAGCGCTGCCGGGATGGCCAGGGTCAATGGTCCGTGGTAAAAAAGGGCGGGTGGCTAAGGATAAACCCATGAAAAGAATGGTACAAGTATTAGTGGCCTTAGCTGTCGCTGTGCTGCTCTCGGGCTGGATGGTGCCTGTGGCCAGGGCGACCAACGCCGTGGTGTTAGGGCCTCCACCATGCGGTGTTATTACGGGTAAATTGATGGTCCATAGGACAAAAAAGGCCTTGGCTGCGGGCGTAGGCTTGACCATCTGGATCAATGAACGTCTTGGGGGGCGCTTGGTGAAATTATCGTTTTACGCCACCACGGGCAAGGGCGGCATTTTTACGATTCGTAAGGTACCACCCGGAAATTACTTTGGAATTTCCATCCGTCGGAAGGGCTTTGCCCAGTGGAGCCGAATACCGCCGGGCCGAACCGTGCGAGTTGCGGCCGGAAGTAAAATTCCGGTGGACATGGGCACGATCTACCTATACGAACCGACGTTCGGGGGCCTGCGGGGCAAGATTGGCGTTCCGCTGGTACCGACGCTGAAGTGATTCCAGGCAACCGCGATCTGGAAATCGCCGTTGCACCAACAGATGCAAGTGTATAATGCGTAATTCCCTGTCGGACGATATGTTTCGCCCGATCGATTGGCCTGTTTGCAGGAGTCCCCATCGTGAGTGATACTGTCAGCGAGGCAATGCCTCAAATTACCCCCGAAGAACTGGCAACGGTTAAAAAACTTCAGTCCAGCTATGCCGGTTTGAAGCAGGAACTTGGCAAAGTGATTGTGGGTCAGTCGCAGGTGATGGAGGAACTGTTGATTGTGCTGTTTTGCCGGGGGCACTGCCTGCTGGTCGGCGTGCCGGGTCTGGCAAAAACCCTGCTGGTGTCCACCTTGTCGCGGGCGTTAAACCTGACGTTCACACGCATCCAGTTTACGCCCGATCTGATGCCGTCCGACATCACCGGCACGGAAGTCATTGAAGAGGACAAAGCCACGGGCCAGCGCGGGCTGCGCTATGTGAAAGGGCCGATTTTTGCTAATGCCCTGCTCGCGGACGAAATCAACCGAACTCCGCCCAAAACCCAGGCCGCTCTGCTGGAGGCCATGCAGGAACATCAGGTGACCGCCGGCGGGGTGCAGCGGCAGTTGCCGGAGCCATTTTTTGTGATGGCGACGCAAAACCCCATTGAACAGGAAGGCACTTATCCATTGCCGGAAGCCCAGTTGGATCGCTTCATGTTCAATGTACTGGTGAATTATCCTACCGAGCAGGAAGAATTCGACATTGTGCGGCTGACCACGGCCACGCGCAATGTGCAGATTCAGCAGGTGCTGGATGCGGCGGAGGTTCTAAGACTCCAGGAACTGGTGCGCAAAGTGCCGGTGGCGGATCATGTCATTCGCTACGCCCTGCGGTTGACGCGGCAGACCCGCGTGAGCCAGCCGGACGTTCCCAAGTTCATCAAAGATTATGTGGCCTGGGGTGCCGGTCCGCGAGCGTCGCAATATCTGATTTTGGCGGGCAAAGCGCGGGCGCTGTTGCAGGGGCGGTACCATGTCAGCACAGAGGATATTCGCAGCGTAGCCTATCCGACACTGCGTCACCGGGTTTTAACCAACTTCAATGCCGAGGCGGAAGGCATCAAGCCGGACGACATCATCCGGATGCTCATTGAACAGACCCCGCAGGATGCGGCGGCGGAGCAGACGGCAGCGGGATTGCCGAAGGTTTTTGCGAAGGCTTTCTGAGCGCCGTCAAGGCGGATTTTCGGCGGTTGCAAACCGCTCCAGGTTTCTAAAAAGTGAGATGGCGTGCCCGATACAGTGCAGACAAATCAACCTGCCCGTGCCAGCGAAGCCGCGGATTATCGCAAATATCTGGATCCGCGGGCCTTGGCCAAGATTCAGGCGCTGGATCTGCGCGCCCGCCTGATTGTGGAAGGGTTTATTACCGGTATGCACCGGTCCCCATACAAGGGCTTTTCCATTGAATTTGCCCAGCATCGGCCATACGTAAGCGGCGATGATATCAAATTTATTGACTGGAAAGTGTTCGGGCGCACCGACCGGCATTACATCAAGCAGTATGAAGAAGAAACCAACCTGCAGGTCATGCTGGTGGTGGACGCTTCCGAATCGATGTCCTACGCCGGCACCTTGAACCCGAACTGGCGAAAATTTGACCATGCCGTGAGCATTGCCGCGAGCCTGGCCTACGTGGCCCTGCACCAGCAGGACTCCGCGGGGCTGGCGGTCTTTGACCAGCGGCTTCGGCGGTTGATTCGTCCGTCCAACCGGCCGCGGCAGTGGCGCACGATTATTGACGAACTTACGGCCACCACGCGCGATGCGAAAACGGATACGGGCCGCGTGCTGGATGCTGTGGCCGAGGAACTGCGCCATCGCAGCCTGATTATTTTAATCAGCGATTTGTTTGACGATGCGACGGGAATTATCCGGGGACTGCGGCATTTGTCCTACCGGCGGCATGATTTGATTGTGCTGCAGGTGCTGGATCACGATGAAATCACGTTTCCCTTCGAAACCACGACGATGTTCCGGGGCATGGAAGTGCCCGCAGAGCTGGTGGTGGAGCCGCAGGCATTGCAGCAGGCGTACCTGGAGGAATTTGCGAAGCACGGAGCCATGATTCGCGAGGCGTGCCACAAACTGCGCGTGGATTTTGTACAGGTGGATACCAGTGTGCCGCTGGATGTATCGCTGCCGGGCTTTTTGGCCACGCGGGCGGCGCGAATGAAATAAGCGGCCGGGCCGAAGGGCAACGGCGGCGAAGCCCAAGTGGAAAGCGGGGCGTGTTGGACAGTGGGTGTTGGCCGCGGCTGGAGGGGGCAGCAGCCGGCAATAGGGCATGCGGGCTCGCGGCATGAGGAAATTATGGCAATGCAATTAACTCTGGCGTTTTTACCATTTGTCACGCCGTGGCTCTTTGCCGCAGGTGCCGCGGCCACCTCCGTGCCGATTGTGATACACCTGTTAAACCGGCGGAAATTCCGCATTCATCGCTGGGCCGCGATGGAGTTTTTGCTCGCGGCCATGCGGCGCAACGCCCGCCGGCTGAAATTTCAGCGCTGGCTGCTGCTGCTGCTGCGTTGCCTGGCCCTGCTGCTGCTGGCGGCGGCGATTGCACAATTTACCTTTAACAGTTCGCTGTTGGCCCATGTCCTGGGGGCATCCGGCCGCAGCACCGTGGTGGTCTGGGACGACGCTTATCCGATGGGCTTTCAGCCGCGGCAGGGCGGGTCCAATTTTCATCGCTCGCGTCGGGTCTTGCTGACGTGGCTGAAAGGTTTATCAGGCGGTAATCGGGTGGCGATTGTACCGGCCTCGGTGCTGGGCCGCCCCCTGGTTTCCAAGCCGACGCTGGACCAGTCGCTGTTAATTCGACTGGTGCGGGGGCGAAAATTATCAGATGCCGCAGCCGACCTTGCCGGTGGTCTGCAGCAGGCGCTGCAAGCCCTGAAATCGGTGTCCCACCGGACGGCCTCCAGCCGGGTGGTGCTGCTGACCGATTGTGCCGCAGCCGACTTCTATCAGTCCGCGCCGGGCGCGCCGCCGGAAATCAACCATCAACTCGCCGGCCTGGTGCGCCAGCTCCGGTCCGCTGGAGTGCATGTGCGCGTGGCGGATGTGGGCCGGCCGGGGCAGTCCAATACGGCTATGGTGTCCTTAAAAACTACGCGCCCCGTAACGTTGGTGGATAAACCCATTGACGTTGAATGCACGCTGTACAACAGCGGGCCGCAGGCGCAGGCCCAGATTCCGGTGCAATTCTATCTGGACAATGTACGTGCTGGAAAAGAAGTGGTGCCGCATCTGGGTTCGGGCCGGCGACGCCGCTTCACCTTTACCCTCACCAGCCAGATTTCCGTGCCGGGCACCCATTTGATTACCGCGCGGATACCGGCGGATATGTTGCCTGTGGATAACACCCGGCACTTGATCGTCAATGCCATTAATCATGTGCCCATCCTGCTGGTGGACGGTTCCCCGGCGGAACCTTCGCTGGAAAAACTGGGTTCCACCACCTGGCTGGCTGCGGCCCTGGCACCCAACGGCGCGGATAGCTTTTTTGCGCCGGAGGTAATCGGTGAACTGGAACTTTCCACCACGGCGCTGCGCCGGTACCGCGTGGTGGTGCTCAGCGACACCGCGGCACCGCGCAAGGCCACGGCCCGGAGGCTTGCGGCATGGGTTAACGCGGGCGGCCTGTTGATCATATTTCCCGGCCCGCGCACAGATGCGCAGCATTGGAATGCGGCACTCGGGGCCTCGCCGGCGGGCTTGCTGCCGGCCGATCTTGGCAAGATGATGGGCCAGCGGCGCGGGTCGGCGGCTCACGGCCAAAAAGGCGCGGTGAATTTCGACTTAACGCAAAGTCTTAATGCCATCACGGCTCCATTTTTAGCGGCCCAGCACAGCGGTCTGCATGTGGGATTGGCGTCGGTGCGGACCCGGCGATATGTCTCGCTGACGCCGCTGAAAGGTGTGGGGGCAAGGGTGCTGCTGCAATTCACCTCCGGCCGACCGGCGGTGGTCGTGCGGCGAAAGGGGCAGGGCGCGGTAGTGTTGTGGGCCACCACGGCCAACACGCGCTGGACTGATTTTCCCGCCGAGCCATCCTGGCTGCCCTTCAATTACGAATTGTTGTTTCAGACGTTACCGCGGCAAGATATGTCCCGCAACCTGCTGGTGGGGCGCACCTTCGATCTGGCGGTGAAACCGGCGTATGCCGGAGCATGGTTTGGCCCGAATAAAACCACATTGAATCCGCATATTCTTACGCTGGGCGGACGCCAGCGACTCGCAGGCGGTCCCCTGCGCTACGCGGGGCTGTATGGTCCGGCCAGCAGTGAATTGCCCATGGTGGCGGCCAACGTGGACCCTGCGGATGCCAACATCCGGCATCTTTCGCCCGTGCAGGTGGCGGCCATTTTGGGTCTTAAGCCGCGGGATATTATTGAAAATCCAGCAACCCTGGCGCGGCGGTCGAAAACCGGCATCAGCCAGGCCGGCAATGCCGGGCATAACCTGTTGCTGGCGGCGCTGCTGGCGCTGATTGCGGAGGCTTTGCTGGCCCGCGCCTTTTCCCGATATCAGCGGGCCGCCGAATCGCGGCCGCCTGGCGCGGCGGGGACACGCACCGGAGCGACGGTATGATTGAACATTTTTTTTACTTTATTTTTGGCATCCATGCCCCGCCCGCGGGCACGCATGCAACCATGCACCTGTCTTTGGGCATTCGTCATCCATGGTGGATGGTGTTGGTGATGCTGGCAGTGGCGGTGCTGGGCTGGTGGACTTACCGTGCCCAGTCGGCATCGCGCCGGGCCCGAATCTGGATGGGAATTTTGCGCGGACTGGTGCTGCTGCTGGTGGCGCTGCTGTTTTGCCGGCCCATGCTGGTCTGCGAAAATACCGTGCGGACGCCGGCAGTGGTGGCGATATGGGTGGATTCTTCCCTGGCCATGACCCTGCGTGACGAATATCTCAATCCGGCGATGCAGGCTTATATCCGGCAGATCAACGTGCAGCAAAAGGCGGGCGGCCAGCAAACCCCCGGCTCGCCTGGCCGGCGACCAACCCGGTTTGCCACCGCCTTGCACGCGCTCTCACAGCCGAAGCATAATTGGCTTTCGAGCTTGGCCCGCCGGCAAAAAATTATGCTCTTTACCGGCGGAAGCCGGGCTAAGCTCTTCGGTGAGGCGGACAATCCACTTCAGCTTCAGTTGCTCCTGACCAAACTGGCCAAACAAAAGCCCGCGGCAACCAACACCAATGTGCCACGGGTGGCGGCCGGTATTCTTCGGCGGCTGCAGGGCCGGCCCGTCAGCGCGGTGATCCTGGTGACCAGCGGGCGGTCCACCCCCGGCAGTTCCATGCAGCCGGCACGGCGGCTGGCCCAAGCCAGCGCCACGCCGGTTTTTGCCATTCGTGTGGGACAGGCGCATACACCATTTGATGTAGCTCTGCGGCAGGCGCGGGCACCACGCCATGCCTTCGTACAGGATCCCGTGCCCGTGGACGCGGAGTTGCACGTCATGGGGGCGCTGCGGCCAGTGCGGGCCAAGGTACACTTATACCGGCAAACCTCCACGGGCGGACAGGGGCGGCAGGTCGCCGAGAAAACCATTACCGTCCAGCCGGGGGAGTCGCGTATCGCCATTCGCATGATTTTTCATCCGCAGCAACCGGGCCAATACCACCTCATGTTGCGGGTGGATCCGATTGCCGGCGAAATGACCACGCGGGCCAATACCGTCAAGGATATTGTGACCAATGTGGTGAAAACCCAAATTCGCGTGCTTTTTGTGGATGGCTATCCACGGTGGGAATATCGTTACCTTAAAAACGACCTGGCGCGTGAAAAAACGCTGCTGGTAAGCTGTCTGCTGCTTTCCGCGGATAACAACTTTGCCCAGCAGGGGTCAATGCCGATCAATCATTTCCCCGAAACGCAAAAACAGATGAACACATACGATGTGCTGGTGCTGGGAGATGTGGATCCAGATTATTTTTCGGCGGCGCAGCAGACAATGATTGCGAAGTTTGTGGGCCAATACGGCGGCGGCTTTGGCATGATTGCCGGCCCCCGGTACTCACCGGATGCCTACCGCAATACGCCGCTGGCCGCGATTTTACCGATTATTGCAGACCAGCCCGGCAACTCCGCATTAGCCGCGCCGCCGAACGCTCCGTTTGAACTGCACTTGACCGCGGCCGGGCGGCAAAGTCCGCTGTTTGATTTTTTCTCCAGCGCGAAAAAAAATCTCTGGCAGGCCGAGCATCTGCCCCCGCTTTACTGGTACATGCCGGTGCTTGGGTTGCAGCCCAGTGCGGTGGTACTGGCGGATTTACCTTCGCGTTTGATCAATGGTCGCCCGGCACCGCTGCTGGTAACGGGCAGATACGGGGCTGGACGCACGATGTTTTCGGCCATTTGTGATACCTGGCGGTGGCGTTACTACCATGGCGCTCCCGAATACAAGAACTACTGGCTGGAAATGGTGCGCATGCTGGCCCGGTCGCGGGCCTTCGGCCTCCGCCAGCCGCTGGAGCTTACCGCTGCGGCTACACACGTGGATGTGGGATCCAGCGTGCGGGTCCGGCTGCGGGTGAACGATTCGCTGCTGCTGGCGCAAATGCCCCGGCAGGTCAAGCTGCAGGCGACCACCGGTGAATCCATGGAACCGCTTATCCTTTCACGCGTCCAAGGAAAAGGCAATGTGTTTGAAGGTGCCCTCACGCCGCAGAGCACCGGCACCATACGCATATCCGCTGCCCCCGGCGAACTGCCCGCAAACGTACAACCGCTGGCCCTGGTGGCGCAGCAACCGGACCGGGAATTTTTGAATCTGTCGGCTGATCCGGCGGCTCTCCGGCGACTGGTACTGAAAACCGGCGGTCAGGTGCTTACGCCGGTCCATGCGGCCAAGTTGGGCGGATTAGTTCCGGACCGCAGCCTGGAAACGGTCTTTCGGCAATCGCAGCAGATCTGGAACAAGCCCATTGCTTTGCTGCTGATTGTAGTACTGTTGACGGCCGAATGGATTTTACGCAAGCGCGCCGGTCTCATATAACCGCTGGCCGCCGGGACGCCGACATGCCGGGAGAATTTAACTATGGATGTGCTTGAACGACCTTCGATGCTCCCCCAGCACCTTGCCACCTTGCGCGGGCGTCTGCGCCGGTTACTGATGTTGCATGGCACCGCCATCCTGGTGGCGGCTCTGGTCGCCACAGGGCTGGCCCTGGTGCTGGCGGATTATCTGTTGCATTTGCCGGCCGTGGTGCGGGTGGTGTTGCTGGCGGTCCTGGGACTGGAAGCGATTGCCGTGATCTGGCGATTTCTAGTTACTCCGTTGCGGGCTCCGTTGACCAATCACTTTCTGGCCGGGCGCATTGAAAGCGTCAATCCGATTTATTACGACGAATTGCGCACCGCGGTGGCCTTTATTGAAGCACACGCGGCCCAGCGCAATGCCTTGGCGGCGTTAAGTGTCGAGCAGGCCGACGAACTTTGTAAACAGGTGGATTTTTCCTCCGTGGTGCGGCGCAAACCGACCGCACGGGCGCTGCTGGCAGCGGGAGGAATGGTGCTGCTGGCTTTGCTGCTGGGTTTTACCCACCCGATCGGAGCCGGTATTTCCTGGCAGCGCTGGACCGACCCTTTCGGTAATCATCCCTGGCCGCTTCACACCCTGGTCAAACTCCATTGGGCCAACGGCCGGCCGCCGGCGATCTGGCCGCAGGGCAAACCGTTGACGGTGCAGGCCACGGTGAGCCGGGGCTTTTTTCCGGCCATGCACGTCTGGCTGACCACGCGGTCGGACCACCGACCACGCCGGCACGATCTGATGACCCTGCAGCCCGGTACCGTCGGCGGACATTCCTTATTTGCCAAAGTGGTTCAACCAGAGGGACCATTTTATGACCTGCGCGTAACCGCCGGTGATGATACGCAAACTCCTTTTACCCGCATTCGGGTGGTGCCGCGGCCCATGCTGGAATCCTTAACCGCTGCGATTACAGCGCCCCCGTATGCCACGGGAGTGCCGGTGCGGATTGTGGACATGCTGGCGCATTCCGTGCGGATGGTGCAGGGTTCGTCCATGACGCTGAAATTTTCCTCCAGCCAACCGGTGGCCGTGGATGCTCATGGCCGGCCGGAATTAACCTTGTTAAGCTCCAAAACTGGTCAACCGCTGTCAATAAGTGTACGTGCCGTGCGCCAAACGCCCCGGACTTTGACCCTGGCCATCCCCGCCGAAAAGAGCATGACATTTCGCGTGCGTTTCCGTGATACCGATGGCTTGGCCAATAACACCCGCAGCGATTTTACGATCAAGGTAGTGCCCGATGGCTTGCCGCAGGTGCGCATTACCCGCCCCCGACACCTGGTCAATATCACGGCCAATGGCCTGATCCGGTTGCATATTCGCGCCCGCGACGATCTGGGCTTGACCTCCCTGTATCTGGCCGGTAGGGCGTTTGATGCCAACGCCAAGGCTCCGTGGCTGTTCAAAATGCCGTTAACCTGGTCTTCCCGCACCTTTGACCCCAACACCGGCGCGTTGGGACGGGCGATAGATTCCTGGCAACTGACCCCACTGAAACTCAAAGCGGGTGATCGGCTCAATGTTTACGCCCTGGTTCGCGACGATTACCGCGTTACCCTCAAGAATGGGGAAATTCAGCGTCATCCGCTGGTGCAGTCACGGCCCCTGCTGGTGGTCATTCGCAGCCCCGCAGAAATTCGCCATGAAATTCGCAACGAGCTTCGGGCTGCAAGGGCGGCGATCGGTCGATTGATCAAGCAGCAGGTCCGCACGCAAAAACAAACCCAGGCCATTACCACCTCCATTCACCAAAGCAACCATGTCACGGCCGGACAGCAGATGGCACTGGGTAACCTGGCCCAGCGGCAAATTGCCGAAGCCCAGCGTGCCACGGCCATTGAGCACATGCTCAGCCGTATTCAGCATCTGGCCCAGCGCAACGGCCTGAAAGCATCTTCGCTGGGTAAACTGGCCAAGCTGGCCCACAGCGGCATGAAGCACGTGGGCCACGTCAGCATGCCCAAGGCCGCCACGCGCCTTTCGCAGGCCCGGCGCAACAGTTTAAGTAAAAGCGGCCTGGCCAAAGCCGCCGCCAGCGGCCACGCCGCGGCCATACACCAGCAGCGGGCGATTAATATCATGCAGCATCTGCTCAACAAACTCGGTGCCGCCGGGCAGTTCCGCAGGCTGCTGCATAAAACAGAACAGATATTGTCCAGGCAGGAAAAACTGCAGCGGCAACTCCAGAAACTCGCAGCCCAAACCATCGGTCTGAAGATGTCACAATTGCCGCAAAATCTCAAAAATCAATTGCAGTCGCTGGCCCAGCAGCAGCAAAAGCTGGCATCGCAGGCCCGATCGCTGGCGAGCCAGCTTTCCAAGGCGGCTAAAAGCCTGGCCAAAAGCAATCCGGCGATGGCTGCGGCCATGGCCAAGGCTGCAGCCATTTCCAGCCAGGACCAGGTGCCCGGGAAAATGAATCAGGCATCGGGCGCAGCGTCCAAAAACCACATGTCGTCGGCGGGTCAGGCGCAGGGGGGTGCCAAAAGCGGCCTGCAAAAGATGCTCAAAGCTCTGAATCACGAAAATCATCAGGCCCTCAAACGACTGGCCCAGCAGCTCGCGGCCCTGATCGCCCGGCTCAAGAGGTTAATCCAACACCAGACGGCAGTGAAGGCTGCCACCGTCAGCGCCGGAGCCAAGGCTGGCCGGGTGGTGCTCAATAACCTGGCCGACAAGCAGGGGCGACTGCAGTTACAGGCTGTTGATTTGAGCCAGCGTTGTATGTCCGTTTCCGGAGCACACCCCGCAGGGCGGGAAATTCAGGCAGGCTCGCACGATATGGGAGCCGCCACGGGAGATCTTTTGCGGCATAACCAGCCAGGTGCGCCGCCCCAGCAGAAAGCGGCTCTGGCAGCGCTGGAAAAAGCGCTTCGCGATCTGCAAAAGCAACTGCGCAAAGTGAACAACCAGTTGCAGCGGCAGAAGCTGGCGAGTCTCCGCCACGCCTACCAGCGCATCGCCCGAACACAAACCAAAATTGAAGTTGCCACGCTGACCATTCAGCGGGAGAAAAAGGCGCGTGGGCAACTGATGCGGCCCGACATACTGCGCCTGGCCGCGGGGGCTCGGCAGGAAGCCACGCTGATTCAAAAATTGCTGGCCTTAAGCGCACGTATCAACCAGCAGGCTCCGATTATTGTCTGGATCAACAAACGAATTATTGCCGATATGGCCATCGCCCGCATCCTGATGAATTCCGCTCACCCCGGCCTGGTAACAACGGATATTCAGCAGCACGCCCTGGAAAAATTGAACATGATTATCCGCGCTCTGAAAAAGGAACAACAGAAGCTTAAAAAGCATGGTGGGGGCGGCGGCGGTGGTGGGGGCGGTGGCGGCGGACACAAGCCCAAGCTGGTGCCGCCGCTGGCTCAGCTTAAACTGCTGCGATCCATGCAGCGCCAAATCAACGCCGACACCCAAGATATGAACCGCCAACTTCAGCAGGCTCCGGCGGCCGCCAAAAAAGCGATCCAGCAGGAAGTGCGGCGGTTGGGCAATCTACAAGCAGCGCTGCAACATCAGGCCATCAAAACCATAAAATCCATGCAACCCGGGCCTAAGCAGCCCGGCTCCATGCAAAACATTCCCAATACACAACCGCCGAAAGGGAGGCTCTAATATGACTGCAAAAATCTATCAGCAAACATGGTGGGTGGTTATAGCGGTGCTGGGTATCAGCCAGGCGCACACTTGGGCCAGTTCGCCTGCTCATAGCGCAGCACCGCCGCAGTGGCTGCAGCGCGGCCTGGCCTGGCCAAAATTAACGCCGCAGTTGGTCCAACCCAAAACGGCCAAAACGCCGGCACCCAGCCCGCAGCAGATCACCCAGATGCTTAAAGACATGCTCCATGGCATGGGCCAAAGCGCCAAACACCTTTATTCCTACCATGCGGGAAACACCACGCAAACGATACAAAAGAAGATCATTTCAGATCTGGATCAACTCATCGCGATCGCCAAGAAAAGCCCACCTCCGAGCGGCAGCGGCAAGAGTAAAAAAAAGAACAAAAGCCAGCAAATGTCCGCCAACACCAGGTCGCCATCAAACCAGCCGACCAATTCACCCTCATCCCCGGCCCCGCATTCCTACAACCCCAGCGGTGGTCCGATGAATCCGCAGACGGGAAAACCGTTTCTTTCCCATAAGCATCAATGGGGAAACCTGCCCGCGCGGGAGCGCAATTTAATTCTTAACGGCATTCGCAAAAGCACACTGCCGGGTTATCAATCCCTGGTGAATTCCTACTATGAATCGCTGGGCAAGCTTGGTTCCCGCGGGCATTGAAATTTTGCCGGCGGCATGCACTGAAAGTACGCAACCACCCATCTTCACACCACACCATGAAAAGAAATTGTGGCGCTGATGAAAAAAGTGATTGAAACTGTGTTGATTCCTCAAAATGCCGGGCAAAGATTGCCGCGGCTGCCCATGGCCTGTTTTGAGTTGAATCCCCCGATGGTTCCCGCGGCCCGGTTTGCGTGGCAGGCCCCACCGGAGCAAACCAATACGCAGACTTATTTCATTCACGCCCAGCAGCGGTGCATCGCGTTTCGGCTGCTGCGGGCCGCCGGCTCGCCGGGCCGACGACCCGTGCTGATGCTGCTGCACGGCATGGGCCTGCATATTGCCTCTTTTTATGGCATTGCCGGATATGTGCTGCGCACACATGACCTGCTCCTGGTGGATTACAACAGTTATGCGGTGGGCGAAGGGTGGCCTGTGGGCGGCGTGAGCCTGCGCGAGATGGTTGCCGATGCCATGCGTGTGCCCGAAGCACTGCAAATACCGCGATTGGCGGTTGGTGGATCCAGTTTGGGCGGTGGTATGAGCCTGATGGCGGCCCTGGATTTTCCACAGCGGGTCACGGCGGTGGCGCTTTTTAATCCCGCCTATTATCCACAGGAATTGCCGACGTTTTATCGCATTCTGCGGGTGCCCATCCTGGGTGAATTGGTGATATTGGCCATGAAACCCGAACAATTGGTATGCGGTATTGCCACCGTTGGCTATGATCATCCGGAGGCGATGAACCATGAACTGCTGCGCCTGTATCGCCGAAATATGCGGCCGCAGGCCAATCGGCTGCGGCTGATGGATGCCATTCGGGCGTTGCCCACGCGCCCCGCGGAAATCAAGGGATTTCTGGCTCAGGCCCGGCGGTTAATGCAGCCGGTGCTGGTCATTTGGGGCCAGCTTGATACGCTGCTGGTACCAGGTACCGGCGACAAGCTCAAAAATGACTTACCCAACCTCGTTTATTATGAATTTCCGCAACTATCGCACCTGCCGCACGAAGAAGCCCCGGACGCGGTTGGCCCTCTGTTGGCAAAGTTTTTGATTGACAATAGCTAATAATGGATTAAGATAATAGTAGTGTCGCCGTGTATGTGCGGGCGAAGTCAGTCGGCGTATGCCGGGAGTTGTGATGAGTGCGTCTTTTGGAGATTCAACCATGCAACAGGACGCTGCCCGTCTGAAGGTAACGCGCGAAGGCGACATCGTGCAGGTGGAATTCACCAGCCGCAAGATTCTCGATGAAGGCAACATTGCTGAAATTGGGGATCAATTGTCGGCATTGGTGGAGGCCGAACACCGGCCCCGGTTGGTCATTTCTTTTGCCGGGGTGGACCATCT
Organism: Planctomycetota bacterium; assembly: GCA_021851715.1. Lineage (GTDB taxonomy): Bacteria > Planctomycetota > Phycisphaerae > WQYP01 > WQYP01 > JABEVA01. Next base: position 8,476 of record JAJZCR010000036.1, on the reverse strand, counting down.
TTCCTCTGCGGCCCTTGGAACGCTGATCACCATCAACAACAAAGTCAAAAATCGGGATGGGCAGTTGCGCCTGTGCAACATCAGCCCGCAGATTTTTGAAGTTTTTCTAATCACAAAACTTAATACGCTGTTCCATATTTATCCGACAATAAAGGAGGCCTTGGAAAGCCTGCGCAGCGGAGCGCAGGCGGGCCGGCTGCAATAGCCGCCGACCCTGTGGATTTGCGTATTTTATAAGACCGCATAACCAAGGCTGACGGTGGTTGTTGATGGTTGTTTAATAAAGGGCTTAACCCAAACGCGAGGCAACGCAATCAGCGATGTCTAATTCAGGAGTACGGAATCTCGAATGAGTGCCCAAGGATGCGGCCGGTGTTCGCGCGGGTAGTTACAGGCACGCTTATGAAACACTTAAAGTTACAAGCCGGGCCGCGCGGGCGGCGGGAATCCCGTGAAAAAACCGTCGGCCTCTGGTGCTCTGAAGAATTTCCCAGTCAAATGGCAGAAGGCCGCCGGGTTGAAGAAAAAATCCTCTCTCAATGCCGCAAACACGCCTACGGCCAGCGCGACCTTTTTGCTTTAAAGCTTGCTTTGGAAGAAGCCATCAGCAATGCCATTCGGCACGGCAACAAATCCACTCCCAGTAAACATGTGCGCGTCAAGTATCGCATTACACGTGAACGAATCGATGTGATGGTGGAAGATGAAGGCAGTGGGTTTGACCCCGCTGTCCTGCCCGATCCCACCGCGGATCAGAATCTCCAGCGGGCCTGTGGCCGCGGAGTTTTGCTGATGCGCGCGTATATGAACAACGTGGTATTCAATTCCGCCGGCAACAGCGTCATGCTGACCAAATTCAACGAAAGCCATTCCTCCGGCGACGCGCCGATAAGCAACACCACGGTGGCCTTCGGCTAAGCAACCGGACACACTGCGCAATCACTTCACGCTGACGATCCAGGTAGTCGTCCAGGCTTGATCTCTTCTCGTATTGCTTGCTAATGTGCGTGGAGGTAATGTAACGATCAATCTCAGGGACTTCTTTTAGTTAGCACAACGGTGGCCGATGCGCAGAGTTCTTCTGGTGGTCATGGTGGTATTGATCGGACTGGTGGTGGTTTTGTACGTGCCGCACCGCCCGCGGGCCGGCACCCTGTCGCCTCACCCCCTGGGCATCCGTAAATTATCGGTGCGCAGCCCGGCGTTTAAGCCGGGTGCCCGGTGGCCCCGGCAATTCACCGCGGATGGCAAAGATATTTCCCCGCCCGTGCAATGGATCCACGTGCCGCCCCATGTAAAATCTTTTGCCGTTATCGTGGAAGATACGGACGCACCCGGCCCCCAGGCATTCATCCATTGGGTCATCTGGGATATCCCCGCAACTGCCCGCGGATTGCCGGCGGGGGTGAAAACCGTCCTTTGCCCGAAGTCGCCGCAGGGAAGTCGGCAGGGCAAAAACAACTTTGGCAACATCGGCTACGGCGGCCCCGCTCCACCACCCGGCAAGTTACATCATTACCACATTCTGGTTTACGCCTTGAATAACATGCCGCACGTACCAGCAGGTGCCACGGCCAAAAGGTTGATTCTAGCCATGGATGGACATCTGGTGGCCTGGGGCCACATGGTGGGACTTTATGGGAGGTAAGGCCCACCCACCCGAAGTGCATGGGCACCTGGAATCAATGCTTGACCGGCTTGAGTTGTGAATTTACAAAGCGCGGCCCAAGCCTGACGAACATGCGTTGCCAGGCCAGATACAAGGCCTGGGCAATTGACAGCTTCCCCTGCCGAGCCAGGGCCTTGTATTGGGCGATGGTCTTACCGGCATAATGCCCCAACCAGCCGCAAGCAATGGCCCGGGATTGCAGGAGAAAAATCTGCTCCTGTTGTGGGCTGCATGAAAGCGGAAATGTTTCTTCAATGACCACCGGCTTGCCAACGGCGCACTTGCGCAGGCCGATCATGGACTGGGAAAGATCTTTTGAATTGGGATAAATATGCACACTGATAAAATCCAGATGCGGTGCGATTATCTTCGGCACAAAGCCCGACAGCCATCCCCACCGTTTTACCCAAGGTAAAAGCCCCACTGTAATTAAGGTATGTTGATCCTGTGAGCGAATGGCCATGGTCATGGCTTCAATCCAGCGCACCGCCAGGTTTTCGCGCCCGCCAAGGCCGGGCTTGAGTGCAATGTATTGCAGAAAATCATATCCGCCAAAGGAACTGTTGGGCTGCCACGCACCCGGCAACCGATTGCCGGCCGGTGAGAGTGGCTCATTGACCAGGTCATAGCAAAACACAGCCGGGCTGGAAGCACAGTCGGCGGCCACGAGCCGCCAAAATGTTTTCTGGGCCGCCCAGCGCCGCCGCTGGCCCATGGCGTTGTACCATTGGGGGGTGGCGGCACGTCGGTAACAACCCAGCCCGGTGATGTCCAGGTACAGGCCGGTGCGTTGGGCCAAGGCCAGCAGTTTTGCCAGGGCTTTGAACTCTCGTCGATCAGGCAGATTTGGACCGCGCATGAATCGGCCATATTGCAGATGGACCCGCACGACATTAGCCCCCATGGCCTTCATGTTGTGAAAGTCCTGCACCACCGTAGGCCAATGCCTGATCCAATAGTGTTCGATCAGGTGAGATCGACCATAATTAAATCCCCACGGATGAAAAGGGCGGTGCGAGTGGGCCAGCATAAAACCACGCGAATTCGGAGCCACCACAATTCTCTGCATTGCCGGTGCCGCTGCCCGGCATGGCCGCGAAGCGACGGCGGCACACCCGAGCAAAAGTGCCGCTAGGCCCAACCTGATTCCCACATTCCGGAATTGCCTGAAACGCGAAAATGCTAAATGGGTCATGGTCAAAATTGTTCTCCTACCGCCCATGTTACCAGCCCGGTAAGGAAAGCAACATGAATCATGCGGTTGCAACCCCGCTTACGCGGTGGTACGCTCATGCACATGCAGGCCCCGCGGGGTGGCGGTGGTCTCCTCAAAGACCACCAGAGTGTTCACCTTCTGCAGCAATTCCTTCGGCAGATGATAATAACACTGCGCCGGCTCTCCGACGGGACTGCCGGGGATAAGGACGTTTTCGTCGCCGGCTTCCTTCTGCTCCAGCGCGGGCAACTGCCAGTAGCGCCCAAGGTGGTGGCCATTAAGATAAAACATACCCTTGCAGAGCGAACCGGGATGAATGGCGTACCCCAACGCATCGGCAGAAAGGGAGCCGAAGGTTGTGCGGAACCAGCGCAGCGGAGCCGCGGTGCGCGGTGAAAGCCGGCACCACGGTACCAATTGACCGGGAAATTCCTGAAAGCACCGCAGGTATTCCCCCATCAATCCCACCGAAAGTTGCCAGGCCAGTCTGACCGGTTTGCCATCGATGGAAATGTGGCCGATCAGGCCCTTTTTCTCTTCCGTCATGGGGGCATCAATCATCCAGTCGCCTTTGATCAGGCCTAGGGCAGAAACCAGAATCTGCAGAGTGTTGCGCCCTTTGCGCAATGGGATCCTGTACGTATGCTTCCATTGTTCTCCCGAATTGTTTTCCAGCAGCCGGGCGGGTTGGCTGCCTATGCGCACGGCGTTTAGAAACACCGTGGAAAAATCGCGCACCATCGGCAGCGTAAGGGTGACGGTGCGGGCCACCGCACTGGTAAGTTCCGTGTTGTAGAAGGCGTAATCGGTCAGATCTCGCGTATGCGGCAGCATGGATACCGGGCAATCCAATGTTACGCCGGGCAGTTTGGGCCGCACCAACGGTTCGGCAAATTCCCGCCAATCCAGATCCAGATCCAGCGGCTTCCAGTTGCGGCTGATAAGCCGCGTTGGCTTTTCATGAGAGGAGAAAATAACGCGGGTCCGGTCGCCGGCTTGTTTGAGCAACTGGGCCGATTGCGGCTCCAGATGCAGGGCTTTGTGGCCCGCGGTGACATCAGCCGCGATCTTCTGGCTGTTGATGGCAAACAGCAGCGATTCATTGCCGTGTTTGAAGTTATACACCGCCAGTTGCGGAAGGGTCTGCCCTTCCATCGGAGGCACCAGCACGTTGATCTTCGGATCACGGCCGGAGACCAAAAAGGCCTTGTTGGCCAGAATGGCCTGGTGCAGGCGGCCCAGGTGCCGCGATTTGCCGGTGGGCAGGCCATATTCATCCAACGGAGCGTCAAAATCGTAGGAGGTGGTTTGCAGGTACATGGCTTCGCGTGCGAAATTGGTGCCGCCGAACCACATGTAATAATTCACCCCGGTGCCGCCGGCGGCAAAAAACCGCATGACGTTATAGGCAATCTCGCGGCGATCACGGGTGTGATGGCGATAGCCGAAGGTGTCGTACCAGCCAGGCCAATTTTCCGTCCACAGGACGGGCTGGTTGGGATGATGCTGCCGGTGCCTGGCCACGGACTTGGCCACGATAAAACCGTTGAGGGTGGAAATGACACCTTGGGCCTGGCCTTCGCACATAATCATCGGAACCGTGAGTCCGAGTATGGGAGCCAGGGAGGCACACCATTGCACGTATGCCTGGCCCTCCTGGCCGTAGCGGGCGGCGACATTGTTGTACTCATTTTCAAGCTGGGCCAGAATAATCGGCCCGCCCCGTGTGGCCTGGTAGTCGCCGACTTTCGCCATCAGCACCTTGCACCATTCCAGCATGTGATGCTTGAAGGGTTCGTTATTGGTGCGCGCCACCAGGCCTTTGACATCCAACAACCATGGCGGCAGACCGCCGAAATTGGTTTCCGCGCAGATATACGGGCCGATGCGCAGGATGACATGCAATTTCTGCTGGTGGCATAAATCCAGGAAATGCGGCAAATCCAGTCGGCCGGTAAAATCGTAATGTCCCCGTTGATGTTCATGCAGATTCCAGAACACGTAGGTTTCAATGGTGTTGAGACCGGCGTTTTTCGATTCGCGCAAAATCGCCGGCCACATCGCCGGCGTGGCCCGCGGGTAATAAACCGCGCCGGAGATGATGATCTCCGACTTATTGTCGATGAAAATGGCGTTGGAATTGTAGGACACAGTGGCCATAATATCCTTGTTCAGAGAGTTTATACGAATTACATCAGGGTGATTTTGAGGGTGGCCATGGCCTGGGCCGGGATCTCCACCTGAATGGTGTTATTGCTGTGGACGGCCGTGGATTTGTCCACGGGTCTTTCCAGCAAATCCACCTCCTGCACCTGCTTCACCTGGCCGAGCAGATCCGCAGGGCACTGGATACGAGTGGTCTGGGCCTTGTCGCCGGGATTGAGCAGCCGCACGATGACCGCATCCCCGGCTTGCGCCTTTTTTATGCAGGAGAGGACCACGGTTTCAGGCTGCACCTCCACAAACGTGCCGACCTGGGGCAGGGTACCTTCGTGCACATCCGTGCTGATCACCCGAAGGGAATGATTGAATTCCCGGCCGATCGCAATGGCCTTGGCCACGGGCATATCGCCAAGAAATGGTTGCAACGCGACATGGGCTTCATGCGAGCCGATTTCAGGCAGAATATCCGGATCGTAGCTGCTGCGAATCAACGTCAGCCGCAGGGTATTGGCATCGAGGGAATGACCATACTTGCAGTCATTAAGCAGCAGGCAGCCTCCCGCAGCATTGCCGCACTGGCCGCGCACCGACGCCCATTGCAGCGCGGGTACCTCCTGGCCGTGGTGCAGGGAGCGATCCACCGCACCGAACGGAATTTCATAACGGGCGGCGGGATTGCCAATGGCCAGCGGAAAAGCCAGCCGCAGCGTGGGCACACCGGTTTGCGGTGTGCCGCGCTGAAACCAGACCGCACTCCAGTGCAAATACAACCTGGGATCTCCGGCCCGCAGTTCATACGTAAGCGTGCCGGTGGATTCACGTATCTGCCAATTCACTTCAATGGTGGCCTTGTACGGCCCGGCCAGGCCGCGCCGCACGGCCGTAACGGCCGGAATTTCCACCGGACCGGTGTGGTCTATGCACCAGGCGGTCATGCCGTGCGGCCGTTCCACGGCATATTCCAGCGTGGCGGCACCGGGTTTCTGGTTGATGATGGCATGGCCGCTGACTTTGTCCACCAGCGATAGAATCGCTCCGGTGGTGGGGTCAATTTCCACGCGCAAAAGATCGCTTTCCAGCCCTTCGATGCTGCGCTCCGCAATGGCATACGAACAATGATGGACCAGGCCGATTTGCCGGGCGAGGGGCATTGCCGGCTCGGCAGACGCCTCGGTAATGGAGTATTGCGCATAACCCAGCCCCGGAACCGTAACCGGAAACGCCAGGGTGACAAATTCATGACCCCAGTAGCCACCGGTTTTCACCACCTGTGTCGCCAGGTGCCGGCCATTCGGCCCGCGGGCGGTAAACGATTTTGACTTCAAAGCGCTGCCGCCGGCCGGCGCATTATCCCAGATGACCGCCTCCACAATTTCGCTGCGGGCATGGCTGGTGGGGTTAAAGAGCACAAATGGCCGCGGGCCGCTGCCACAGCTCTGTTCAGACAAGGGCAGGTGTCCATCCACGGCATGAAAGCCGACACCCGCACCCAGGCCGTCGGCCAGACTTGATGGCGGTACCATCGACGGATCGGTGCCGGCATCGTTGTTGGCGGTGTTGATCAACGAGGCCAGATGGCGCCAGGCCAGCAGTTCCGCCTGGCTGGTGGTGGCCATGGTCTTTTGAAAAAGTCCATGCGTATACGTGCGGGTATCGTGCACCCCGGAGCCGGGCAAAATGTCATGGAATTGGGAAAACAGCGTGTCTCGCCAAGCTTGCAGCAGGGCCGCATCCGGATAGGCCTGAGAGTCCACCAGGTAAGCCAGCGTACCTGCCAGTTCAACATCCAGAAGCCGGTTTTCGGCAAAGCGGTTGGCTTTTTTAATGAGGGTTTGTGTGGTGTAGCACCCCGTGAATTCGGTGTTGAGTTCGCCATGGATGACCGGTAGTTTATCTCCCTGCTTTTCCAATTGCTGAAAAAACGCCCGCGCGGTGGAAAATTGCACCGCCGGGAAAACCGGCCAGGAATTCATATCCATGGCCCGGACAATATCGCGGCGGGTGGGCCCGCCGCCATGATCACCCACGCCGTAGACAAACATGAAATCCCGCCCGCCGGTCAACTGCACAAACTTAAAGAAATGTACCATGAGATCGGGCGTTATCTGCCCGTTGTAACCCAGTTCCATATCATTGCGCACCAGTACCCGCGAACCATCCGGCCCCTGCCACCAGAAGGCCCCGGGTTTTTGCGCTGTATGTACACCGGGGCGATGCAGGTAAAGGTACTTCACCGCGCCACGTACAAGGTACGTGGGCATGCTGGCCGCATGACCAAAGGTATCCGGTGCCCAGTCTATGGGGACATCTTCCGGGCTCAGGTTAAACAGCCGCTGCATGTAGTCGCGGGTGTAAAGCAAATGACGGCACAAACTTTCGCCGCTGGCCAGATTTTTATCTCCTTCCACCCAATGACTCGCTGTTACTTCCCAGCGCCCTTCTTGAACCCGCCGGGCGATTTGTTTGAGCATGTCCGGTCGATGTTCTTCAATCACGGCGTAGGTGCTGGCCTGACTCTGGGATAATTTAAATTCAGGGTATTGGTCCATCAGTTTCAGCGCGGTGGCAAACGTATCTACGATGATGGCCACCGTTTCCGGCCAGGACCACATCCAATTCATGTCAATATGGGCGTGGCCCACGCAGTGAATGGTGTAGGACTTGGCCGTTTTGGCCATGGGCTCCAGCAACTTTTCAACCGCAGTCACCGCCGCGGCGATGGCCTCCGGCTGGCCGGATTGCAACGCCGGCATGAGCTGGGTTTGCGCTTTGGCGATCAGCGGCTGCCACGTGCCGGCGTGATTGGGGAAAAGCCGGCAGAGTTGCCCGGCAAATTTTAACTGGGCCTCCACCCGTTCGACTAAATGTTGACATTGTTGCGTTGCCTGGCGCACAGCCGCCTGCAGATTCACCGTATTCATATTGTTATTCCTTTTTAAACGATGCCCGCCCTTCGATGGCCGACTTTTGAAGGTGACACCGGCTGATTATGGTATGCGATATGCGGTTTTAATGCCATAAACCCGCTTGCATTTCTGTCGTCAAAAAATATCACCCGGACATTGATCCTCCTGCAATTCAAGGTCTGCGCCTGATAGTCCACCAACGGTTTCCCGCAGGCCAATTGCTGGGCTGGCAGTTTTTCGTCCGGCAACAAGTCCAGGAAAATCTGGGCAGTCTGAAAAGTCCGGCATATCGCTGGAACTTGGCCGGTCGCAGAATTTGCCGGTGGCGGCGAAGCTATGCACGGGGGGAACGCTCCATGGCAAAGGCACAGAACGTAGCGCCGCGTGTCACGTCAGCTAGGCTCTGTCTTAAAACCTTTCAAGTTGGGCATATTGGGGGTATAGTGCTGGGCAGCGACAAGGAGGTTGCATATGAAACGACACGAGTTCACGGATGAGCAATGGGCGGTGGTCGAGCCGCTG
>JAJZCR010000035.1 GCA_021851715.1 Planctomycetota bacterium | reverse complement strand
ATTTGAAGGTTTGAGCGGCTTCGGGCATAATAGGATTCTCCGTGTCAGGGGTTGTAAAAAGTCACACACACTGCGGAATTTTAACGGGTTCCGCCGGCCCCTACACGGTTTTACCCTGGTGGAACTGTTGGTGGTGATCTTGATCATTGTCGTCCTGATCGCACTGCTACTTCCTGCATTGGCTGCGGCGAGGGCGCAGGCGGAGTCGGCGGTGTGTCTGAGTAATTTACGCCAATGCGCCTTGGGCTTGGACGAATACACCGCTGACTGGAACGGTTTTATTTTGGAGGAATCCTCCTTTGGCTGGTATTCCGGAAACATCGATGACTGGAACATGTTCCTCTGCCGAGGGTACGACATGAATCAGGTCCACAACAGCGAAGTATACCTGTCGCCGAGAGTAAGCGTGTGCCCGGCTGCACCGTACGGCTATTATGATCCGGTAGGCCAACCCGGAATGGGTGCCAGTTGCTATGCGATGCTTCAACCCAATGATTGGCCGCAGGGAACGGTCTTTACGACGAACGGAACCTACACGCACCCTGATGGATCGCAATTTACCGCCACCATCGAACGCCCGTTAAATGTTTCGGACCCGGCGGGGACGATTATGCTTGGTGACTCCATGGATGCCCCGGCCAATGGTTTTGGCATGATTGGGGAGTTCCAGCCGGATCGCGGTGCCACATATTACGGCCAGGGCGCGATACGTTTTCTGCACGGCATGAGCCTGGACGATTCGTGGGCCAACGTAGCTTTTTATGATGGACATGCCGCCTCTTTCACGCCCGGCCAGTTGATAAATCAGGAGCCATTCTCCGGCCCTTGGCCCAATCCAGGCAGCATAACAAATTATTTTTACGACTTTACCGGCGAGTATATCGACTACAACCGCAGCGCTGCAAAATGGAGCATTCTATCTCCGCCGCCGTGATTGGCGACACCTTGAAATCAGGCTGTGGAGGCATGACTTCCCTTTAGCTTGTGGAGAAACTCTTGGACAGTGAACTTTCAATATTTTCGGCAAAGCCCGATGAGGATCAAGATCGGCATCGTCGTGAGTGGAGTTTTTAGGATAAAATCACGACTCTCACCGCACGACTTCGCATTAATACCGTTTTATGATAATGGTGACATGACTGTGAAGAAGGTTATTTTATGATGAGACTGCTCAAAGAAATTCCAATCTTGTGCACATTCGCGGCTCTGGCTGCGGTTTTGGCCCTGTGCGGGTCGGCGAAGGCGTTCAACAATTTCGCCCGGCTCATTAGTGTGACGGCGCCACCGTATTGCTCGACTATCCAGGGAAACACCACGATCCAGATATCTGCCCCCGGCGTGGCGAATGTAACGGTCAAATGCTGGCAGCAAGGCAAAGGCTTCGGTCATGATTCCACGGTGGCTACAGCAAAGCTAAATGCCGCCGGCGACGGTTCGTTTGTTTTTCCGGCCGACAAATACCCGCACGGACCTATCACTATCCGCATTCTGGGCCACGACGCGTCGCACCGTGATATCTGCTATCTGCAGCTTTACAACAAGGGTGGCGTTCGCTGGCATGAGGGATTGCCGAAAAATCCACCCCCGGCGGCCAAGGGCATGAAATTGATTTTCGCAGATGGCTTCACCAGACCGCTATCCATCGGCAATAACAACAAGGATACTTTTTACGACCACAAGCCGCCGCACGGCTGGCAGGATTTCAGTTGGCCCCTCAAGTTCACCAGCTTCAATTCGCCGCACAATCCCTTCAAACGGGTGGGAACGTACCTGCGGATTCGAGCCGATGCCAAAACAGCCAGCACCGGGCTGATCGCGTCAGTACACAGCGACGGCCACGGGATTACGGCCCGGCTGCCGTGTTATTTTGAGTGCCGCTTTATTGCCCCCGACGCTCCAGGTACGTGGCCGGCATTCTGGTTGCTCACCGACAACATGATCAAGCCGAGCGTCAAGGCGTGCGATGAACTCGATATTTTTGAGGGCTACGGCGGCAACGGTCCGCACGAGCCGAATGCCAGCGACACTTTTATGATCACGCCACACGATTGGGCTTATCCGCCTAAACTCGCCCGGATTACCAACGCCATGCTCCATCGCGATTTTCCCTATCCTCATCCCTGCCATATGAAAGCCTTCGGCATCCCGTCCACGTGGTATGAAACCTTTCACACCTATGGCTGCAAAATTACATCGCGGCAGACAAGCTATTACGTGGACAATATAGAGGTGGGCCATCACCCGACGCTGCCGATAGGCAAAAAGCTGCCGCTGTTTTTCCTGATCAATCTGGCCACGGGCGGCGGATGGCCGGTAAACCTGTCCCGTTACAACGGGTTGGCCGACATGTACGTGGCCTGGATTCGCGTGTACCAGGGTAAAACCCGGCCCGCACAAACAAAAATAAAAGCTGCTGCGGTACGTATGCCGTAATCCCGATTCCGCAGGAATGGCCGATCGGGGAAACTAGAAAACTACAACACCAAAAACCTCTTAATACAAGGAGACTCACATGAAACTCAAAATCTGGTTTGGCATATTGCTCGCTGTTTTAATCCCCGCGGCGGCCAGCGCCCACAGCATTGGGGTGAATTTCGTGGGCAAGGATGCATCATCATCGACGCTGGCGGCAACAGATCGGGCCGGCGTGGTGCCGCAGAAACATTGGAACAACCTTGCCATCGACAGCAGCGATCCCAACGGCCACAGCAACGGCGGGAATTTATACAAGCTGAAGGATAACAGCGGCAAGACTGTCGCTGGAGCCTCGGCCAGCATCACTGCACTGGCGGGTCACGGAATATGGGCGGGTGACGGAGCCTCGTGGGGATTCAGCGGGGCGAATCTGACTTTGCAGAAAGGCACCATCGGCCCCTGTCCGCAAATCACCATCAAAGGCATCCCTTATGCGCGGTATGACGTGTACGTATATGCAACGGCCGGGGTGAATGGTGGTCTGGCTAAAATCCACATCAACCGGGCTGCCGGCAGCACCGGCAGTGTCGATCACACCAGCACGTATTTCTGCAACTACAACTGGCAGGGCGGTAAATTTGTTGTTTCCAAGGCGACCACACTGGCGGCGGCCAAGGCCTCCAAAGGGTCTAATTATGTTGTCTTCAAGGGCAATACCGCCAAGAGCATTACGCTGCGCTGCAACGGGGCTCTCGCCAGTTGGATTGGTTTCTCCGGTGTGCAGATCGTGGATGCGGCTCACGGCGGCAAATAGGCCGCGTTGCGGGCAAGCAGTCGGCTTGCCAAAACATTCAGCCCGGGGATTGATTCCCCGGGCGCTGCATGCAGTGTTGACGAATTGCGCATTTTGTCCGCATCGGCAAACGCAGTGTGCCCGGCCAGACAATGGCCGGGTGGGGTATTCGTCCCATGAACGGCATCTTTCCCCGGGGGGGCGGAATGTGAATAACATCCCGCCCTGGTCATCAGGAGTCAGTCCACATTAAAGTAGCGGGCGTCGGGATGATGAACAATCAGGGCGGAAGTGGATTGTTCGGGTTGAATCATCCAGTTTTCAGAGAGCGTGCAACCGATACGTGACGGATCCAGCAGGGCAAAAAGTTTTTCCTCATCCTGCAAATCCGGGCAGGCCGGATAGCCGAAGCTGTAGCGGCAACCCTGAAAATGACAGGCGAAAATATCCCGCATGGTGGGGCCGTCTCGTCCGGCAATGCCCCATTCCTGGCGCACCCGTTTGTGCCACATTTCGGCCAGCGCTTCGGCAATCTGTACGCCAATGCCGTGCATGTACAGATACTCGGTGAAATCCCCCTGCTCAAAAAGTTGCTTTTCATAGGGGGTAATCTGTGGGCCGGCGGTAACACACTGCATGGCCACCACATCCATTTTCCCGGAATCGACCGGATGGAAAAAATCGGCCAGACACCAACGTTTTTTTGCCGGTTGACGCGGAAAGTGAAACCGCAATCGCTCGGTTTTTTGATCCTGCTCGTAAATAACCAGATCGTTTTTATCGCTTTGGGCGTAGAAATAGCCGTACACCACCTGGGGTAACAGCAATTTCAGGTCACGGCATTTGTTCTTGATACGTGTGAAAATCGGTTGAACCGTCTCCTGCGTCCATCGCCGAAATTCATCACGCGACATGGTACCGCTTTTAAATTGCCATTGCCCGCGAAACAGTGCTACCTCGTCGATGTAGGGATAAATCGTATCCAGTGGAATATCCGTGACCACACGACTGCCGTAAAACGGCAGGGCGGGGACGGGGTTGTCGTGGCGGATGTCCGATGGGGCATAATGCAAGCTTGTTGCCGGAGTTGCCGCAGTGGTTGTTGGCGTAGCCTGCTGTGCGTCGGGTGCGTTGGCAGATGCTGGTTTGTTCCCACCTTGTGTATCCGCCTGGCCCCGGCTTTCGCCGGTGGCCATGAGTATTTCCTGGGTGCGGCCAGTGCACAGGTAATCCATCACTTTCAGGCCTTCAAAGGCGTCTTTGCCATAAAAGAGCGGCCCTTTGTATATCTTGCGTAGATCGGATTCCACATATTTGCGCGTCAGAGCCGCACCGCCGAGAATCACGGGTATTTCCAGTCCCAGTCGATTGAGTTCCATCAGATCTTCACGCATCACCAAGGTGGATTTTACCAGCAAGCCGGAAAGTCCAATGGCGTGGGCATCATGTTTTTTTGCCGCTTCAATGATGCTGGCAATGGGCTGCTTGATGCCCAGGTTAAAGACGCTGTAGCCGTTGTTGGACAAAATAATATCTACCAGGTTCTTGCCTATGTCATGTACATCTCCCTTCACCGTGGCCAGCACCATTCGTCCGCGGGTTTGGCCCTGGATTTTCGGCAGATGCGGCTCCAGATAAGCCACGGCTGTTTTCATCACTTCTGCACTCTGCAGCACGAATGGCAACTGCATTTGGCCGCTGCCGAAAAGCTCGCCGACGGTCTTCATACCCTCCAGCAGATGATCATTGATGACTGCCAGCGGGGCATACTTTTGCAGAGCTTCATCCAGATGCTGGTGCAGATTTTGCCGGTCGCCGTCGATGATATGTCTCCGCAGTTGTTGTTCCAGCGGCAACTTTTCCACGGTTTCGGCGGCCCGGGCCGGGGTGCCAAGGGCACTTAAAAGCCCCAGCGGGCTGTAGCCCTCACGCGGTCGATCATAAATTAAGTCCAAGGCCCACTGATAGTGTTCCGGATCAATTTTATTGCGAGGAAGAATTTTCCCGAAATGTACAATCGCGGAGGTCAGACCCGCCTTGACACATTCATCAAAAAAAACGCTGTTGATCACCAGTCGGGCATAAGGCTTTAGTCCAAAGGACACGTTGGAAAGCCCCAGGGTGGTGTGGCAGTTGGGGAATTCATGGGAAATGCGCCGTATGGCTTCTATAGTTTCCAGTGCCAGTTTCCGCACTTCTTCCTGGCCGGTGACAATGGGAAAAATCAGCGGATCAAAATAAATGTCTGTTTCCGGGATTCCGTATTTTTTGACCAGCAGCTCGTAGATGCGGCGGGCAATGGCCAATTTACGGTCGGCGGTTTTGCCCATCGCTTCGATTTTGTCTTCATCAATGGTGCCGGCAACAATTGCCGCACCGTAGCGACGCAGCAGCCGGCACATGGCCGCAAGTTTCTCTTCGCCATCTTCCAGGTTGATGGAGTTGATAATGCACTTGCCGGGTGCAACCTGGAGGCCCGCTTCAATCACATCGAGCTGCGTGGAATCTATCATCAAGGGCGCGGCTACTTCTTTGACAAAACGCCGCACTACTTCGTGCATATCCGGGGCACCTGCCCGGCCCACGTAATCCACACACACATCCACGGCGTGCGAGCCTTCTTTTACCTGTTCACGGCCCATGGCCACCAAGCCGTCCCAATCACCGGCCAGCAGCAACTCCTTGAATTTTTTGGATCCGTTGGTATTGGTCCGCTCTCCGATGATCAAGATGGAATTGTCCTGGCGGGCCGGTACGGCGGAATAAAGAGAAGATATCTGTGCCGTTCGAGCGCTGGGTTGGCGACGAAAGGCGGCGCGGGGCAGGGGGGTAAGATCGGCAACGGCCGCGGCCACGTGGCGAATATGCGCAGGCGTGGTCCCGCAACAGCCACCGACAATATTCACGCCGAATTTCGTTACAAATTCGACGTGGGCTGCAGCCAATTCATCCGGTCCCAGCGGAAAATGTGTGCGGCCTTCGCTTAACACAGGCAAGCCGGCATTGGGCTGCACAGAGATGAACCGGGTGGAATTGCGACCAAGCGTTTCCACGTGCGGCCGCATCAATTCCGGACCGGTGGCACAGTTCATTCCCAGCACGTCAATGGGCAGTGCTTCAAGGGTGGCAATGGCCGCTTCCATTTCCGTGCCCAGCAGCATGGTTCCCACGGTCTCCATCGTGATCTGCAGCATAACCGGGATGCGTTTGCGCATTTCACGCATGGCATCAAATGCCGCGATAACGGCTACTTTGGCCTGTAAAAGATCAAAGCACGTTTCAATTAAAATGGCATCCACTCCGCCTTCCAGCAGGCCGCGGATCTGTTCCAGGTAGGAATCATGCATGATGGCAAAGGTGGTATTGCCCAGGGTAATAGCTTTCGTACCGGGCCCCACTGAACCTGCCACGAAACGGGGCTTATCCGCAGTGGCATATTTTTGAGCGACTCGGCGGGCGAGGCACGCGGCGGCGACATTGATTTCATGGCAGCGTTCCGCCAGGCCGAATTCCGCCAGTACAATTTTACTCGCCCCAAAGGTATCTGTTTCAACGGTGTCGGAGCCGGCCGCATAGTAGCTGGCATGAATTTGTTCAATGATGTCGGGGCGGCTTAACACCAGCACTTCAGGGCAGTTTTCCAGGTTCCAGAAATCCGCCAGAGTCAGGTTCGCTTCAAAAATCTGCGTGCCCAATCCGCCGTCAAACACCATCACTCGCCGGGCCAGAATATCGAGAAATGGATGCTCCGTCATGGGGCGATCGTAAACCGCGTCAAACGCCAAGGCGCGGTCAGCTTGGGGCGTTAATGAATGCGTATTGGTTCCTGGCATCAAATAAGGCTGCCTGTTTATAACTGGCCATAGCGAGGTCGGGGCCTGGGTACGCGGGGTCCGCGCGCCGGTTCATGCCAGCCCCGCTTGGGGCGCAATACCGCACGCACCATGGCTCCTGGCTTGACCTTGCGTACAGGCGGCTGCCAGAGTTCGGCGGTGTTGATGGGTTCGGTGGCGGCGGCCTCGGTGGTTATACCCTCCTTAGCCAGGCGTTTGCGCTCTTTTTCCATTTCCTTTTCTTCGTACCATGCCTGCGTGGCCGCCTGTTTAGATTCGTGAAATTCCGGCGAACTGGCCTTAAAAAGCCACTGCACTTCCCAAGCTTCCAGCGGTCGGCACTGTCCGGGGGCCAGACCCTTGAGGGTTATTTTTTCGGCAATCGCCACACGCAGAATGTCGCGCACTTTGTGACCGGCCTTGGCCAGAACCCGTCCGACTTCCTGGTTTTTTGCTTCGATGAGTTTTACTTCCAGCAGCGTATAGCGCCGTTCCCGGGCCAGCACGCGCACGGACAGCCCCCCGGTGCGGATAGGTTTGTTAGCGCCATCGGCGGGGCCAAGCCAAGCCCCCTTTTTAATGCTTTCCACCGCGGGTGATGCCATGCGGCCATCCACTTGCACAATATAGGTTTTCTCCACGCCGTATCGCGGGTGGGTGAGTCGGTGCGCCAGTTCGCCGTCGTTGGTCATCAGAATCAGCCCGCGGGCATCCATGTCCAGGCGGCCCACGGAAAACAGGCGCTGGGGTAGTTTGGGCATGAGTTCATAAACCGTTTTTCGGCCTGCGGGATCTTTGGTGGTAACCAGGATTCCTTTGGGTTTGTTGAGGATGTAATACACCTGTGATTCCGGGGTGAGTGCCGCCAGCAGGCGTTCATCCACGGTAATTTTATCAGCTTCCGGATCAATGAGGACCGGGAGTTTGGTGCGCACCTCGTCATTGACCCGCACTTTTCCGGCCAGGATCATGTCTTCGCAGGCGCGTCGCGATCCAACGCCGCAATCCGCCATAAACTTTTGTAATCTGATTTTCATAATTTACTTCTCCATAACACGCCGCGTCGGTGATTATTCAGGCGGCTTCGGGCAACCTTACTTCCAACCGCACACAATCACTGACCACGCACGTCCGGGCATCTTCGAGTCCCGCGGGTAAAAATACAACATCACCCCGCGTAAAGGCCGTGGGACCGATTCCACGGGCTTGAATCAAGCCTTGACCGGCCACGATAATCCAAACTCCCGCATGTCCGGATTCCAGGGTCTGAACGCCACCGCTCCAGTGAATGCGCGAAATCTCAAAATGCGCACACTTGATTAGTGTATCCGCTGAACCACCTTGAGGGCAAATCTGTTTCGTACGAATAGTGGCGTCCGGGGAAGGGGCGGCATAGTCGATGGCCTCCAACGCGGCCTCTATGTGCAGCGCCCGAGGCTTGCCGCCAGGCCCCAGACGGTTCCAGTCAAAGAGGCGAAAGGTTGTGTCGCTGGGGGTTTGTATCTCCGCCACCAGCATCCCCGCCCCAAGGGCGTGGACCGTACCCGAGGGCAGGTAATGAAAATCTCCGGCCCGAACGCTCACCGAATTCAGCACCGATTCCACCTGACCCTGTTCCACCGCACGGCGCAGCGCTTCCTTGTCTACACCGGGTTTGAGGCCCTTGAAAATTCTGGCCCCTGGCTCCACATCCAGTACATACCAAGCCTCACTTTTCACATGAGTGCCGGGATGGTTGCGGCAATAGGTCTCATCCGGATGGACCTGTATGGAAAGATCCGCACGGGCATCGAGAAACTTCACCAGCAACGGCACGTGGCCACCGGCCCCCAGGCGCATCCGTCCCACCAGTTGAGAGGAGCACTCATGGAGAACCTGGCCGATCGTGCGGCCTGTCCACGGGCCATTGGCCAGACGGCTGCTAAGGCTGCCATCGGGATTGGCGCCGCGTGAATCGGACTGGACGGAACCCGGTGCCAAATCCGCAAATTCCCAGGATTCGCCCACACTGTGCGTGCGCAACTCGCCCGGCACCGGCCGGCCCAGCGTCTGATAAAGATTTTTCCCGCCCCATATTCGCTCTTGGAATACAGGAACAAATTTCAGCGGGTATATCACCACAGACTCCTGGCGGCAAGGTTAATTTTAGGTGTGCCGGCTTGCCAGTCCGACCCCTTTACTATATCATTATATCCGGATGAACGGATTATTGCCACAGAAAGCTCCTTCCAGTTACATGCCGGCTGCGACGCAGTGGGTCGAAATGCTGCGCACACTTGCTGATCCGATGCGGGTGCGCATCGTGTATCTGCTGGAGGAAGCCGCAGCCCCGGGCTTGCGCGTCGGAGAACTCTCCGAAGCCTTGAAACTGCCCCAATCCACCATTTCGCGTCATGTAAAAACTCTCATTGATGCCAACATTGCCGAGGTCCGCCGCGACGGTACCTCCATGTTTTATCGGCTTAGTGCCACGACCAGCCACAGTGCTTTGGGCCAACTTCGTCAGCTCACCCGGCAGATTCTTGGCGGAGATTCGCAAATTCTCGCCGATTCCCGGCGATTGGCGGAAGTTTTGCGGCGGCGGGATGAACATCACAGCTTTTTCTCCAGCGCCAATGCCCCCGAATGGGATGTCATCCGCCGGCGGTGTTTCGGCGACCGCTTTCATCTCGAGGCCATGCTGGCCCTGCTCAATCCCCAATGGACCGTGGGTGATTTAGGCACGGGCACGGGGGCCATGCTTCCGTTTTTGGCACCGCATGTCAGCTCTGTTATCGCAGTCGATGCGTCGTCGGCCATGCTCAAGGCCGCTGGCGCTCGGGTAAAAACGCAGAATCTGTCCAATGTAGAATTGCGCCACGGTCGCCTGGAAAATTTGCCCATTACCGATGCCGGCCTGGATGTGGCTCTGGTCGCGTTGGTGCTGCACCATGTTGCGGATCTGGGTTTGGCCCTGAGGGAGATTTATCGCGTGCTCAAGCCCGATGGCGTGCTGGTGCTGGTGGATCTGCTCCCGCATCAGGTGGAAATGTTTCGCGAAAAAATGGGGCATCGCTGGATGGGCTTCGCTCCTGAAGCCATGACTCCACTGCTCGAAGAGGCTGGCTTTGTAAAAAGCCGCTGGTATATGCTGCCGGCGCAAAAGTCCCGCACGGTGGATCTTCCGGTGCCGGTACCTGATTTGTTTGTCATGCGGGCGCAGCGCCCTTTGGAATTGATCGCCGCGGCCGGTCGGGCAAAGTCGCTCGCGCGGGTTCGGTAAAGTTTTAAGAAAGGAAAAGTTTCATGGTTGTCCCCAATGATGTCAAAGATTTATCCCTGGCTGCAGAAGGCAAAAAACGTATCGACTGGGCGGATAAGGATATGCCAGTGCTTAAAATGGTGCGTGAACGTTTCGCCCGGGAAAAACCTCTGGCCGGGTGTCGTCTTTCCGCCTGTCTGCACATCACCACCGAAACCGCCAACCTCGCCCGAACTCTTCAGGCTGGCGGAGCCGAACTGGCTCTTTGCGCTTCCAACCCGCTGTCCACCCAGGATGATAATGCCGCCTCTCTGGTGGCGGATTACGGCATCAGTGTCTACGCCATCAAGGGCGAAGACCGTGATACCTACTACCGGCACATGAACACAGCTCTGGATATCAAACCGAATGTGACCATGGATGATGGCGCGGACCTGGTCAGCCTGCTCCATTCCACGCGCAAAGAGCTGGCGGTCAACGTCGTGGCTTCCATGGAGGAAACCACCACGGGCGTGATTCGTCTGCGTGCTATGGAAAAGGATGGCATCCTGAAATTTCCGGTCATCGCCGTCAACGATGCACAGTGCAAACACTTTTTTGACAATCGTTATGGTACCGGCCAATCCACCATTGATGGGGTGATTCGCGCCACCGATCATCTCATGGCCGGTAAGAAAGTAGTGGTCTGCGGCTACGGCTGGTGTGGCAAGGGAGTGGCGTCGCGTGTGCGCGGCCTGGGTGCCAATACCATCGTTACCGAAATTGATCCGATCCGCGCTATTGAAGCCACCATGGATGGTTTTTGGGTGATGCCCATGAGCGAAGCCGCAAAAGTCGGAGATGTATTCATCACCGTTACCGGTAATATGCACGTGGTCCGAATGGAACACTTTGAAGTGATGAAAGATAATGCCGTGGTATGCAATTCCGGCCATTTCAATGTGGAACTTGACCTGGACGCCCTGGAAAAAAAGGCGGTCAGCTCCCGCAGGGGGGTGCGCGAATTCGTGGACGAATACACGCTGGCCAATGGTCATCGGATTCAAGTCCTGGGCGAAGGACGGTTGATCAACCTGGCCGCAGCCCATGGCCACCCGGCATCGGTGATGGACATGAGTTTCGCGGTTCAGGCCCTGGCCACCGAATGGGCGGTGAAGAACCGAACCAAGCTCGACAAACGCGTGCATGATGTACCGCTGTCCATCGACGAATGGGTGGCCACCCTGAAGCTGGAAAGCATGGGGATAAAAATTGACATTCTTACCCCTGAGCAGAAGAAATATCTGGCCAGCCATGATATGGGTACGTAATGGTGCCCGACGTCTGATGGCCGATGTCATGGTTCCGGTAAGCCGATAGCCTGGTGCGATGATTACCGCTCTGCGCTGTGCTGGTCCGTGCGAGTGTTGAGTTCGGCGTCGCATGCTTTCAGATTGGCGATACGTGCATGGTAGTTTTGTATACGTGCATACAGGCTGCCTAAGCCCAGGCTCAGGCTGATTTTATCTATTGAGCCAGTCCGGTGGATTCCCGCAACTTCAGGCAGAAAATTCTTCGCCGGACTTGTCTGGCATGCGCCGGTGGTGGGGGATAGAATGGCCTGCAGCAGGACGTTTGTGGTTAGGGGCGGCCGCGTAAGCCCGTTGCGAAGATACTGTGCCAAGGGGATGGCTCTTTTATGCGAATTATTTACCTAGATATTGATTCCCAACGGCCGGATCATTTGGGATGTTACGGCTACCACCGGAATGCCACTCCAAATATTGATGCGTTGGCTCGCGAGGGAGTGCGTTTTGACAAGGTGTACGCCGCCGATGCGCCCTGTTTGCCGAGTCGCACCGGTTTTTATTCAGGACGTTTTGGAATTCAGACAGGGGTCGTGGGCCATGGCGGAACCGCAGCCCAACCCCGAATACAGCCGCACCGTGGCTTCCGTGATCTCTTTGACGAGCAGGGCCTAGCTCGCC
The DNA here is from genome assembly GCA_021851715.1 of Planctomycetota bacterium. Taxonomy (GTDB): domain Bacteria; phylum Planctomycetota; class Phycisphaerae; order WQYP01; family WQYP01; genus JABEVA01. Next base: position 24,042 of record JAJZCR010000035.1, on the reverse strand, counting down.
AACTTCAGGAAGCGGGCATGCATACCGCTATGATCAGTCCGTTCGGCCAGCGGCATGCGGCGCATTGGTTTTACGCCGGATTTAACGAGATTCATAATACCGGTTTTGGCGGCATGGAATCTGCCGAGCAGGTGATGCCTGTGGTCAACCGGTGGCTGTCGGTGCATGCAACTCAGGATAACTGGTACTTGCACATCAATTTTTGGGATCCACACACACCGTACCGGGTGCCGCTGGAATACGGCGAACCTTTCGCCAACGAACCGCTACCCGCATGGCTGGATGATGCAGCGTTGATCCGCCGCCATAACCAGATGACCGGCCCGCATAGCTCCATGGATATCGGCATGTATGACGATGGCGAATCGCCGCGCTATCCACGGCATCCGGGGAAAGTGACCAATTTGCAGGAGATGCGCAAATTCATCAACGGCTACGATACCGGGGTGCGGTATGTGGATGAACAGGTTGGACGGATTGTCGCGTTTCTGAAGTCGACGGGAATTTATGACCAGACTGCAGTTATTGTTTCCGCGGATCATGGCGAAAACCTGGGCGAACTGGGCATTTATGCCGAACACGGTACCGCCGATGAATGCACATGCCATATTCCGCTGATGATCAAATGGCCCGGCGGCAGGGCGGACATGGTCGAGGGTGGATTGCACTACCAACTGGACCTGGCTCCGACGCTGATGGAATTGCTGGGGCACCAGGCATGTCCGATATGGGATGGCCAGAGCTTCGCTCATGCGATTACGCATGGTCAGCCAACCGGTCATGAGGCACTGGTAATAAGCCAGTGTGCCCATGTGTGCCAGCGCAGCGTGCGCTGGAACGATTGGCTTTATATGCGCACTTACCATGATGGATTTCATCTTTTTGAACAGGAAATGCTCTTCAATGTGCAAACCGATCCACACGAGCAGCACAACTTGGCGGCGGCCAATCCGGAACTGTGCCGCCAAGCCGCATGGCGCTTGATGCAGTGGCACGACGGGCAGATGCAGCGGCTCGCTGAGCTTGGCGGCGATGTGATAGATCCACTTTGGACGGTCATCCGCGAAGGCGGCCCCATGCACGCCAATGCCGGACCGGGTTCTCCATTGCCAGGTTATCTCAAGAGACTGCAGGCGACAGGGCGTTCATATGGCGCAGCCCGATTACGGGAGAAGTACCGGCGGTTTTTGGATGGGACCAGGCCATAGGCCAGACAACCCAGGTTGCATCATCCAACAGTCAATACAATTTTGCCAAAGCCACCGCCGGCTTCCAACTGCCGATGCGCATCGGCGGCCTGTTCCAGAGGAAGCACCCGGCTGACCACCGGTTTGATTTGTCCGCGCTCCACGAGATTGGAAAGTGCATCGAGAGTGCGGCGACTGCGTTGTAAAAATAAGTAATGGAGAGAGACGTTGCGCCGGTAACCGGCACTTAAATCACCGGACGGATTTACAATGGTGATAATACGTCCGAAGGGTCGTACAATGGGCATGGACCGAACGACTAGATCGCCGCCAAAGCAATCGTAAACCATATCCACTCCACGGCCGTGGGTTTGTTCCTGTATGATCTGGACAAAGTCTTCAGCACTGCGGTCGATGACATAATCAGCCCCCAGGGATCGCACCAAACCTGCGTTGGCGGCGGAACACGTGGCAAAGACATAGGCCCCGGCGGCATGAGCCAACTGCACCGCCAGCGATCCGACGCCCCCGGATGCTCCAAGAATCAACACTGTATCGCCCAGGCGAACTTGCCCGCGTTCCACAATGCCGTCCCAGGCCATTTGCCCGGCCAGGGGCAGGGCGGCTGCGTCAATAAATGAAAGCTTGGGCGGCTTGGGCGCAACCAAAGCGGCCTGTACCAGATGATATTGAGCATAGCCGCCCGGGCCGGAGAAGTCGGGCGAATAATAGACGGCGTCGCCCACCGCAAAATCCGTGACGTCCGATCCCATTTGTTCGATGGTCCCGGCAACGTCAAAACCGAGAATGCTTTCCGGGCCGAAACCGAAGGCCCCGCTTTTACGGAGTTTACAATCAATGGGATTAACGGCTACGGCTTGCACCTTCACCAATAACCGCCCCATTCCGATGACCGGCACAGGAATATCCCGCAGGGTTAATACTTCCGGTCCGCCATTGGCTGTGATCATCATCGCTTTCATAGACACCTGCTTTCCATTTCCAGATCAAACTTTCGTTGCGGCTGCGAAACCTGATTTTTGCCTTCCGCCTTGCTAAAATAAAGGGTGTACAATGTGTGCATGAAAAATACAAGCAGGGGCCGATAACCGATGATTGATCCTTCGACAAGTCCGGCGGGCGTTATTATCGTCGATCATGGCAGCCGATTTACTGCAGCCAATGATATGCTCTTGGAAGTGGTGGCGGTATTCAAGCGCGTTTCCGGTTACAAAATTGTACAGGCCGCACACATGGAAATTGCCGAACCGAGCATCGCCAGGGCTTTTGCCGCCTGCGTCCACCAAGGTGCCAAGGCCGTGCTTGTGCATCCTTATTTTCTCTCTCCCGGGCGGCACAGCACAACGGATATTCCACGGCTGGTGGCTGAAGCTGCTCAGGATCACCCCGGTATTGTTTACCACGTTACCCAACCGCTGGGGATCCATGAAGCCATCGCCAAGGTGATTATGGAGCGCCTTACGGATTGCCTCAACCAGCAGTACGCATGTGAGGCCTGCGCTAATCGCAGCTGCACGCCAAGCGCGAATGCAAGTTTCACAAATTCTTAACTTTGTGCCGGTTAAAAACTTACACGGACGAGGGATGATGGCTTGCACTAGGGCGATGAAAATCGCTCGTGAACCAACTCCTTTTCCGCCCCCGCTTAAGCCCCGCACGGCACTCCGTTGCGGGGCTTCCCTTTTAGCCGTGTTTGACCTGACGGGCATTATCGCAAATAATGAGCACCTTGTGCCCTTTACGGCGGGCTTGTCGTGGTTTAGTGCGGGTATGCGTGTATGTTTCCAATCGGTACGGATTCACCCCAGAGGCGCACGCCGTGGATGAATTACGCCATTATTGCCGCTTGTACGGTTATTTATTTTATCAGCCACCGGTCCAATACCGCCGTCGATCCGGCGGGGCTTGGCAAAGCCTGGCAAGGCCTGATGCTTACGCCCACACACCTGCAGGTGTATCAGTTCATCACGTACCAGTTCCTCCATGCTCACCTGATCCGCCATCTTCTGGGCAATATGATCTTTTTATGGGCATTCGGCAATACGCTCAACGACAAACTGGGGCATCTGCCCTATCTGCTTTTTTATATCGCAGGCGGAGTCATGGCCGGGTGCGGTCAGGCCCTCACGTCGGGTGCTCCAACACTGGGCGCGTCGGGTTCCATTGCCGCGGTGGTGGGCCTGTTTTTGGTGCTATTACCCCTGACCAACATCCGGGTCTGGTTCTTATTTGGAATATTCGAAATTCCCAGTATCTGGTTTATCGCCTTCCAAATCGTATTTTTTGACGTACTCGGAGAGGTTCTCCACACCAGCGACGGTGTTGCTCATTTTGCCCATCTGACCGGTTATCTGACCGGAATCGTTGTTGGGCTTATTGTGCTATGGGCGAACCTGGTACCGCGTGACCATTATGATCTGCTGGCTCTGTTGAATCGCTGGCGGCGGCGGCGGCAATACCAAAGTCTGGTTGCCGACGGCTATAATCCGTTCATGCACGGTAAAGGTTCTGTGACGATAACTCCGCCCGTGCAAGTCGCGGCAACTGGTGAAAAAACGCCAGCCGCGGCATCGGACCCGCGTGTTGCGAGCCTGCGAGAAACGGTGATGAATCTCCGTCGCGATCATCAACTGACGCAGGCCGCCAACACATTTCTGGAATTGCGCCGCATAGATCCCTCGCAGGTATTGCCCGAAGATGTGCAGCTCGATATTGGCAATCAACTCATGTCTGAGGGGCGGTACCCGGCGGCGGCCACCACGTATGAAGATTACCTTCGCGTATATCCACGCGGCGGCCAGGTGGACCAGGTGCAGTTAATACTGGGTCTGATTTACGCCCGTTACGAAGCCAAACCACAACGCGCCATCGAATTATTCCAAAAGTCACTGAGCCAATTGCATAATCCAAGCCAGCGAGCTCTGGCGGAAAGTGAACTGGCCAATCTGCGGGCCGCCGGCTATCCAATTGAACCGCTTCCTCCGACGTAAACTTCATCGCGCTAAGATATCGCGTCCCCGCCGGCGAAAGGGAGTGGATCAAGTTTGTGACGCGGCCACATTCTCGCCAGTCTGAGTCTTACCTCCGTGGATACCAGCGTCCTACGGAACTAACCCGGTTTGCCGCCTTCCGGATAACATTTCCGCGTAACACGGTAGGGGGATGACTGCGGACGGATCCTTGCCGCGAATCAGGATCGACGAGATCGAGACGGTAACACTGTTACGGCAAACCGTCGGCCTACCGGTGGCGTCACTGAACACGCAGGGTGATGGGGTGTCGACCGGTGCCGAATTGCCGCCGGGGGCCAATGCTGGTGAGGATATAGCCGGTACCGTTGCAGCGGTACCGAAGGGGCTTGTCGGTGAAGGGGTCATTTGGCAGTTTTTTGATAAATTTGGGAACCAGCTTTTTCAAGGCGGTGGGATAGCGGCCATGGTCGTCGTGGTAGACGGCAAGAGCGAAGGCGAGGATAGAAATGCGGCGTTGGGCCTTGTGACGCCCGAATAGCCTGACCACGCCCGAGTTCCCTGTGGTGGCAAAGGCCTCGAACAAAGCCCCGAGCCTTGCCGTTGGGGAGAAATGGGAGTCGGCCACGGCCTCCGCAAACTCATGCTTTAGTACAACAATTCCCTCTGCTTGCGCCTGGTAGGTGGGGTGGCTAAAAACCTTGACCGTGCGGTCGAACCAACCATTAACCCGACGCGCAATTTGTGTGTAATCAATGGGGATCAAGGTCGTCCACCGCGCATGGGATTCATTGTTTCGCACCTTTTGACCGCGAGCCAAGGAGGTAAGTGCATCGAGAGCGCAAAATCGCTGACCAAGATTCACGGCCGCGGCAAACGATGGAAAGGCTGGTAGGGTACAGAATGTTCTTTGATACGCCTCAATTTGGCCAACAGTAAGATTGCCACGGGTCGCCAAGGCCTGCTCACAGCGCAGGGCGTTGGCATCCACGCCAAGTGCCACAAGCCAACTGATAACAGACGGATCTTGCCCTTCCAGCCGGGCCAACCCATGTATTGCCAGAATGGTATTCTCGCTGGCAGGGATGTTTCTCCCTCCGAGATATTCCATTGCCCGCATAGCCATGCCTTGGGCCAGTTCGCGATAGATCGCGAGCCATGGTTCAATTGCAAACATCAGCAGATTGTGACTGATGCGGCCCGGAGCGGGCACTGGCATGGCATAACGCGATCTTCCGCTGGCCACCATGGCCCAGTGGAAGGCCACACGGTTAAGTGCCAGCCATTGGGCTACACGCGGGTGGTCGATTGCGATCCATGGCGTGTGCGTCAGCGCCAACGGCGGCCAGTTGTCCTTCCGTCTTTCGAGGGCCTCTCGCTGGGCTGGGGATTTCGCTTCTGCGATCAGGGATTGGTAAAAGGTCCATGCCCCTACAAAATACGGGCCTTTTTTTGGCAGCGGCTGCATGCCCAACCGCCGCAATGCGGCTCGGCGGTTTCTAGTTGAGCCAAGAATGTTTTTGCCTGTTCCCAAAGCGTGCAGTAAGGGTACCACGGCATTGTTGGCGGGGGTAACGCCACGAAAATCGATGGCATCCAGCGCCAGGCGATAATCCACCGTACCATCTGATCGCAGCGGCCCGATAATTCGCGTCGTGGCGTACCCAATGGGAATCACCCTATCCTCTCGAACCAAAATCAAATCGCCAGCCACCAAGGCGATAATGAAGAGGATAGATGCCACCACCAACCACATTCCGATGGGGCGGTTGTGTAGCATCGATTTTACCTCGGGAAAAAAACGTAGAGGCTTCTCGTCCTTGTCAATCGCTGTCCGTGAGTGTGATGACATTGAGGAAGGACAAGCTGGGATGGCCGGCAGAGGCTGTCCGGCGGAAGTTTTCAATGCCGGTGATGATCGCGGACAAGGAAGATAGATATTTCATTTCCGATTGTTGTTCGGGGTTTTGTCCATACGCGCTGGGTGGATAGGCTATGTTCAAATAGTGCTTGTACGCGGCACGAGCTTCCTGAAACAGTGGAACGGCGGCGGCGAAATCGTGATCGGCTGCATCACCAAGACGGAACCGGCGGCCCGCAAGCTGCCATTGAACCATGGCGTTAAAAAGCATGTTTTCAGCCAGGCCGAGTTTTTGATAATACTGTACCTCCACCAGATGATCCATGTGTAAAATGGTGGAGGTGGGAAACTCATGAAAATAAATTCTGAATTCTCGAATGGAACGCGGAGCATTGATCTGCACATTGCGGTAGCAATCGCGGATGTTGGCCACACGGGCGGCAAAACGCTTGGTGAAGTGGCCGGGTGCAGCGCTGAAGATATGCCACGTGAGGCGCTGAGCATAGTATAAATCATCGCGGCACCACAGCCTCAGTGCCATCGGCGGCCAGGAATACAGGACTGCCTGGCCGGAATCGGTGGGCAACTCCGGTTGACGCAAGGCCCGGCGATATTCCACCCACGCAAAATAAAACGGACTCAGGCCATAGCGATAGTGAACGTGTCCTACTTTTACACCGTGGCCCGCAGGACCTTTGCGATCACGCGCGGGCAGCAGCACACAGTGAAATTCCGGCTGCGTGACAATGTAATGGACTTCCGCCAGCGTACTCAGGGTGGGCTGCACCTTGCCAGGCACGTAGCGGTATAAATGAGCGATGTCGTACCGCCATCGAGCACAGTAGTATTTGCGTTCAAAGCTGGTACCCAGTTTCAGAAAGAAATTGTTGGCCTCGTTCATAATCATGTTGGAGTCATTGGGAACGAGTTTTTGACCTTTGTATAGATAAACCTGGCCGTCCAGCACCCATTTGTATTTCAGGTTCATGGCATGAAACTGGGCGGAAAGATTGTAGGCCTGATTCCAGGCGTTAAATATATAAACCGCTCCGAAATACGGCTCCAAAGCCGCAATGGCGTTGTAATCTGATTCCAGCGGAACCCACTGGCGTTTATTCTTATCACTTTCGGCATTCTCCCACAGGGCCATGGCCAGAATTCCGCGGAATCCACCCAGGGTGAGCCGCGGAAAGGTTATAAGCAGATTGCCAATGTTTTTGTTGCTGGTCTGTACCAGTTTGCTTCGTTGGCGGGTCAGCGTCGGTTGCAGGAAAAAAATGGCTGCCAGAAGAATAATGGCTATCGCTGCACAAATCACCTGGTCTCGCCGCACCTGACTTCTGATGGAGGCCACTAGGGTTACACGACGGGCTGCCGCAGGTTGTGCGGCGGAAGGTACGCTGCGATTGGGATCCGGTGATGTAGGCATCAGGCCAGCTCCTGTTTTCTTAAAAGCAAATAGCCCAATGCCAGGATCGGCAGGGCGCAGGCCAAGGTCCAGCCGGCATCCACCACAGGAACGATCCAGGGTAAATTTCTGGAAATGATAATATCATGCAATGGATCAAACCGGGTAAAATCAGGCATCAGACGTACCAGTGCGTAAAGCATCTTTACCATCACCGCTGTAATAAATGATCCGATCTGGTAGTACCAAAGGCCCTTCATTTTGCTGTCAATGTACGGTCCGTACAGGCCAAATCCTCCCAGAATCATCAACTTATAAACAAAGTGAAACAAATTGCCCAGCACGTAGCATACCATGGTCGTCAACATGGCCACCGGCCAGCCCAACCGAGCGCTGGCCGTTACGCCGATGACCACCAGCAGCACCACCTCGCAGAAGATGATGAATTCACTTTTGGCCAAATTCACAATGAATGACGATGGTGGTCGGACAATCTGTACGGAATTCTGGGTCAATTTAATCCAATGGCCCGGATAGTTACTCTGTATGTTGATGACCAATGCGCTTTCGTCAAGCAGGCTTTTAGGCAACTTCAGCACCGTCAAATGCTTTTCCGCAAAACGCACTTGCATGCGAAAAGGGTGGGCGGGGTCTGCCAAGGTAAAGGCGGTGATATCGGCGATGGCGGGCAGTGCTTCATTTTCCTGCTTGTCTACGCTTAAAAACAAGTGTACGGTGAAATTGCCATGCTTGCCGATAGGAATCCTTTTATCCGGTAAATGGTGAAACTCGAACGATGCCACCTCCGCTGGAATGCCGGGGTGGGAATAGCTTGGCCCAACGATTTCCTGTTTGTTGTTGGATTTGAATCCGGTGATCACCGGATTGAGCTTGGGGATCATCACGCCGGCCGGAGCCCGGCTGCGGTCCAAATTAAAGGCCAGACACGCGGGCGGTTGAGCCTTGGTTCCAGCTCCAAAAAACAGGTAGGCTCCCAGCGTCGGAGATGTTACTTTCAACAGCACCGGGCCGGGGTCAAAAAGTCGGCCGGTTGTCGGGTCATAAAGGCTGAAAAAGTTGGTCCAATGTTTGGGCCGCCATTCCGCCGTTCCGTTCGGACTGAGAGTAAGCGACTGTTGGGCAGTCACCATCGGGTTATCACGCAGCACGGCGGTTATATGGATTCTAACGGGTGGCAGCACGGCCGCGGTCTGCTGCGCCGAGGTGTTGGGCTTGGCTCCCGGATTTAGGCGCAACACAGTAAAGTGTAACAGGAACACGGGCGGAGAAACAACCTGGGCGGGTAATGATGGAAACTCAAAGTACAGTGTTTCTGAACTGCCACCCTTCAGGGCCCGCTCCGGTGGATTGGTCTGATAGTTAATAAGTCCGGCTATACGCAGCGTGCCCGTATAATAATTCTGCGCCTGTAACACACCATGTCGGGCGGTATAGCGTACGCCAGGTTCCGGCGGAATGCGCCGCACCATCGCGTTATAGCTGTGCTGTTCATGTTCATAAAGTACTGCTGCATCATGCTTGATATGCATGTTGATCACGACCATAAATCCCCAGGTAATGGCCGTCATCAATACCAGCATCGCCAACCCGGCGGCACAAATGCCGATAACTTTTCCCAGCAGAAGTTCCAGGCGGGAAATGGGTTTGCTGCCCGTGGTAATAAGCGTACGGCGCTCACGCTCGCGCGGCAGGCTCACGCAGGCAAGAATGCCCAGATAGACCAGCAGCATGACCAATTGGGCGCGCAGCAGAATGGTCAGGTATATCTCCACCTGGCTGGCCGCCGAATAGGGCCGTACCAACAAGCTGATAATCAGACATATCACAAACCAGATCGGCACTATAGCCCATATTCTGGCGTTCCACGCCTCGGCAATGGTGGTGCGACCAATGGCCCATGCTCGAAAAATGCCTGTGCGCAGCCGCCCGACATCACGGAATGCCAACAGCACAAAAGCCACCACTAGAATGCCGATCACGGCATAGGCGCTTATCGCAATATAATCAAAACCAGGATGATGATTCATCCGCCACTCCAGGGGGCGACCCGCACTGTTTCAACGACAGAATGGGCCCTTTTGAATGTCACTCGCCTAATTGCAGGGACTACACTTTTCCATGCCCTTTATCTATATTCCTCGTTCATGCCGTCAGGCTAACGGCGGGCGGATCCTGCCCCTGGCTCACCCCGGCGTTTGGCGTCTACCAGCCGTTTGAATAAGTCTTCCAGCCGCACCCGGGGCCGGCCTGTTTGTATATCTTCCGCTCCGCCCGCGTTGGTCATCTCAACGAGCTTGGCCTGCAATTCCGCTGAAACCTTCCGCGCTTCGAGTTGAAACACATCCTTGACTTCCAGTAAATCACTCAAGGCACCTTCCAACTCCACCCGGCCACGGTATAGAATTACCAGCCGATCACAAACATCTTCCACATCCGCAAGTTGATGACTGGAGAGCAAGACGGTTTTTCCAGCCGCCTTTAGCCGCAGGATCATGTTTTTTATTTCCAACATGCCCACAGGATCGAGTCCGGAAGTAGGCTCGTCCATAATTACCAGGTCCGGATTATTCAGCAGGGCTTGCGCCAAGGCCACGCGGCGGGTCTGGCCTTTGGAATAAGTGCCGATTCGCCGACCTCGCACCGCCGGGTCCAAACCCACAAAATCCAGATAATAGTCCACCGCCTGCCGCCGTTGTGATCGGTTCATGTTAAAAAGCCGAGCGTAAAAATCCATGGTTTGCCGGGCGTTCAAAAATCGGTACAGGTAGCTTTCTTCCGGCAAGTAGCCCAGTCGCCTCCGGGTATCCTGATCGCCGGCCTGCTGCCCCATGACCAGCGCTTCGCCGGAGGTAGCGTTAATCAGGCCCAGCAGCAATTTGATGGCCGTGGTTTTTCCACTGCCGTTCGGTCCAAGCAGACCAAAAATTTCTCCCTGGCGCACTCGCAAATTCAGGTTGGTCAGTGCCTGCACTTGCTGGCTCTTCCAGAAACCAGGATAGATTTTGGTTAAATCGCGGGTTTCAATAGCAGCAAATTCGGCAACCATGTATACACTCCAAGGCTCGCATTATTATTATGCGTGCGCAAGCATCATAACCCGGGCACCGCGGAAACGCACGACCACACCAGTTGCTGCGGTTATCGCGAGCCGGCGGTTCCCAGCGGCGAAGTGGGCACAATAATGCGCCGATGCGGCGCGGGCAAAGTCAGCACCAACCTCTGGTTCGGCTGCACTATAAATACCCGAGCCACTGATCGCATCACGTGGCCCAGGGCATCGCTGAGCAATTTCAGTGATATCACCCGTGGATTTTTACGGTATTGGGCATATATCGCGGAAAATTCCTGCATTTGACCGGTTGCTTTCTGCACCATGCGATTCGCATGACTTTCCGCCTTGTTGATAATGGCCTGAGCCTGTCCCTGGGCCAGCGTGGTATCATGGTTAGCCAGTTGCAACGCATTTTGCACTTCCGTCGCCGCCTTCTGACGGGCGATGAGCACCTGATTAAAGGCGCTATCCACGGCCGCCGGCCAATGAACGTATTCCAACAGCACCTTTTTGAGTTGAATACCCAATCCCAGTTGATTCATCGGCACCTGCATGCCGCTGTTGGGCCGCGTGCCGCTGTAAAGTCGCCGTTCCAATTTCGCCTTACCTGAATACAGGGCTTGGTCGACTGTCGACGAGGCGATTTTGCGGATCAAAACATGAGCCGCCAGGGCACGAATCAGGTTGATGCGGCCCGCGCCGGGTGGTGCGCCAGGTGCCTGATAAACTGAAGTCAGATAGTTCACGGGATTATCGATGCGATACTGAAGCGCGATACGCACATGCAGCACGTTTTTATCCCCGGTGATGACGTACGGATCGAAAATCGCGTCAAACACCCGCAGCGACCGTCCCTCCCGCAGCCATAATTTCTTGATCGCCAAGTACGAGGCGGGCGAGGTATCAAAGTCCGTCACTTCCAGCAGGTGTTCGTGGCGCAAGGGAATAATGTACACCTTGTCGATCGGCCACGGCAGATGATAATTGAGGCCCGGCTCGAAGATCCGGGTGTGGCCCTGGCCCGCGGTGATGTATTGACCCAATCGCTCCACTACCGCCACGTCCCCCACCCCGACCTGATAAAACCCGCTCAACAACCATACCACGATAACGCCCAGGACAAAATAAACCAGTACCCGCTGGGCGCTAAGCCAGCCCTGCGGCCGGCCAGGGTCATCGTCGGAGAGTATCGGCAGTTCCAACGGCATTGAGGTTTTTCTTAATTCTTCTTCGGAATATGTCTGCGTCATGGGATCTAACCTTTGTGTGTCGTTGATTTAACGGAGCGTCCGGTCCGCTACTTTCCCGCCGGAAGTCCGACCTTTCCGTGGACCGATGTTTTGCCCTCGATGATTTTCATCTGCGAAAACAACGGTGCGGTGATGGGGTTATTGGGCGTGAGAACCCAGTAGGTGCTTTGTCCCATCGACGCTTTAAAGAGTTCCAGCGATTTCCAGAAGCGGTAAAACGCCTGGGCCGCCGGAGTGTTTTGCGCTGCATTCAGAATGGCGTAGGCTTTGGCATCTCCCTGGCCGCGAATTTCCTCCGCCTGTTTATCCGCCGTGCTGCGAATTTCCGCGGCCTCCGCTTCACCCTTGGCCTCAATGGTGCGCGACTGGCTTTCGCCTTCGCTTAAATACCTATCCGCAATTTTTGCGCGCTCCGCGGTCATGCGGCGATAAACGGCCACCGCCACACGCGGCGGAAATGTTACCCGCGAGAATCCTATCTTCACCACTTCCAACCCCAGCTTTTCCATGTCCTGATTCACCCGAAATTGGACGCGACTTTCCGCCTGCGTCATCTTGATGTTGGCCGCATTCACATTAAAAAGCTGATCCAGCGAATAACGCCCCATTACCTTGAGCACCTGTCCCTCAATTTTCTGATTCAGGTATCGCTGGGCGTCCGGCGTGCCTTCCGGCAGCCGCCGATAGTACAATACCGGGTTTATAATTTTCCAGACCGCAAAGGTGCGCAGGCTGATCGGTTCGCCCTCGCGCGTGCTCACCTCGCGGTTATCGCTCTGGTACAGATGCAGCCGCATATCCATGCGCACAATTTTGTCGGTCGGCCAGCACAGGTACCAGTTGTAGGCGATTCTGGTGGGCTTGGCGATAATTTTCCCAAAGCGGTCAATGAGCACCGTCTGGTATGGCCGTGCTACAAATGTAAATAGTTCCAGAAACAGCACGCCGACTACCGCTACCAGAATAATTCCAATGGTGAGTTTTTTCATACCTGATCCTCAAGGAGTCCCTTGAAACTTTCCATATTTACCTGGCCTCATCCCTACTGTGGTATCACATTACCGGCCGTGCGGTACCGGTGCCATTTCGCCGCTGGTTCCCACGCCACCTGTAATTTGCGTGGGAATCGCCGGTGGCGGACCGCTGCCGGCCTGGCGGGTTATCTGCCATATCTGTGGTGGTCGCACATCCGGTCCTAGAACCACTTTATTCACCCGGTTGAAAATTCCCTTAAGTGATTCAAAGAAATCCCAGGAAGACGCGGCGTTTTCATTCTGGGCAAATGCCTGCGAACGCACACCCAACGCCTGGGCTTTGCCCTGTTGCACGCTCACCAAGTCAGCCGCGTAGGCTCCGGCATCGGACAGGACCGCTGCCGCGTGCCCCTGGGCCAGTAATATGTCTTTGGTGGCCGTGGCAGAGGCATTATCAATCAACATTTCTTTTTTTTCCCTGGCCGATACCACAGCCTCATACGCCGCCGCCGGGCCCAGTTCTTTGCCCTGCGCTGTCATCACGCTTCCCTGGCCCGCCGGGGGGTGCAAGTCCTTGATGGAAAGTTCCATCACTTCAATGCCGGTATGCATAGAATCAAGCTCATGTTGCATGTAATTCTTTATCTGCAATGCCACCAAGCCGTTATCCTTGGCTCGAATCTGATGAAATGAATGTTGCGCAAAGGTGGATGTAACAGCTTCCAGCAGAACCTGCTGCACCAGCGCATCATACATGGAGCTCCATACTTTTTTGGTTCCGGTGCCGGTGATGCCGCCTACCGCCACAATTCTGCTGTTGGACACATTTCGGAAAAAATCGCTGGCGTTTTTCACCCGCCACCAAGCGCTAAACCAACCATCCATCAATTGCGGAGCCGCGTGCCCTTTTTCGTTGACATCACCGGTCAACAACTCTCGGTCCGGAATAGATTCATGTTCAGTCCAAAAGGAAAAGGCGTTAGGCCCCAACGCCGAACGATGCGGCTGCTCCGTCCCCACGGTAATCACTTTCACCTGCTCCGTCGGAATCAGTTCCAGCCGATCAATCGGCCATGGCCACATGATGTGTAATCCCGGCTGCAACGGGTGGTTAATCTCCGCGGCGGTGGTGACGCCCAGATGTTCGCGGATGGCCACATCTCCCGTCGGCACAACATGCAATGTGCTCATCAGCACCACCACGACCACTCCGGCTATCACGGCGCGGGGCAACAGCCGCGACATATGTCCGGTTTCATCGCGCCGGACCACCCCCAATCCCAGCACATCCGACATCAGCAGTTTAAGCCCGGTAATCCAGCCACTGGTAAGAAGCGGAACCAGGGGCAGACGCTGCAGATCAGACATATCCTGATCGATTTCGTCCATGCCGCTGTGGCTGCCGATCGAATTAATCAACAACTCCAGGGCCTGAAGCGTCAGGATTAACGCCACCACAATCGCCGCGCCTTGACTGGCGTAGGCCGTGTTGGCCCAAGCCGCCAATACTCCGGCAGCCACCACTACAATCACCGGAACACCCAGCAACACAATACTGTTGGTGGCTTCCAGGTGGCCTTCGGTCTGGCGCGTGATTCTGGTGGCCGACATCAATATCAAATACACCAGCAATGACGCTCCAACCGCCACCACGGCTCCCGGATCAATGGGTACCGGCGAAATCACAATGCTGTGGCCGGGTGTGACCGCCGCAAAATTGCGGTACACCAGCCACGCAATAATCGCCGCCAGCGCCAAAAATGCTATTCCGCAAAGGCCCACTATCAACCGCTGAAAACCCGTATCCAAAGACATGATTTCATCCGGCTCGGTCGCCGGCGTTTCCACCGGTGTGGGCATGGTCGCATCGTCGCTGTAGCTCATGTGAAAAGTGCCCAGCGGGGCGACCGGCGTCAAATGCTTCGGGACGGTGGCTTCCTCGACCAGTGCCGCCTGCTCCCGGGCCAACCGCAGGCCCCACCACGCCATGGCCGCGAGCAAGGCCTGCCCGATAGCCGCCAGCGTGCCCGCCCAAAAACAGACCGGCCCATATTTAATTGCGCCAATGCCCAGAAAGACCGCCACCGCCAGCAGGGCGATCCAGACCCAAAAAGCAATTAATTCAGATCGCTTCAAGTGATAACCTCAAATACAAACATATCGACGACCTATGGCGTTGCGGCCGCAGCCTTTAGCCTCTGTTTCGCACCGTGTATAAACTCTCCGTGGCATCCATCCACTGCATAGCCGCTGTTTCATTGCCGGCTCGGTTGCCACCGGACGTTTACGCCGTGGTCGCCGCTACGGAAGCCGGTACCACCGCACTCATAGGATCCGCCGAACGCGTTGCGGGGAGTGGTTGGCGGTTGATACCGACACTGCCGGATTGCCGCGCCGCGTTGGCCGCAATCAGCACCACCGCTAAAACGTGCGCCGCCGCCGCGGTCACCACCGTCAACACTCCAAACGCCGCCAAGGTCGCTCCAGCAATGGCGATGAGCAATGCAATTCCCAGGTTTTGATAGATGGCCGAGCGCGTCTGTCGAGCTAGGTAAATCAGCAGTGGCACACGTGTCAGATCATCCTTAAGCAGAATGGCACCGGCCGCTTCAATGGCCGCATCGGTCCCGCGGACGCCCAGGGCAATGCCCACTGTGGCTGCAGCCAGAGATGGCGCATCGTTGATCCCGTCTCCGACCATCGCCACGCAGTGGTGGCCACGCTGCAACTGCCGCACCAGTTCCACTTTCTGGGCCGGCAGCAGCTCCGCGTAAATATCGTCGCAACCGACGGCATGGCCCACCATCTGGGCCGTTTTTCGCCGGTCACCGGTCATCATCACTATCTTTTTCACACCCAGCGCCCGCAGCCGACGTATGGTGCGCCGGGCCTCCGCCCGAATACCGTCCGTCAGATGAATGGCACCCATGAGTTTATCACCGCAAGTCACATAGACCGGCACTACCGGCACCTCCGAATCAGAAGCGTCATAGTCCGCTGTCCGGCCCGCAAGCTCGGGCGAAAGAATTTTTGATGATCCGACGCGCACCGTCTCCCGGTTCACCACGCCTTCCACTCCAAGGCCCTCCAGAATGGTTACATCGGTGTTCCCGGAAAAATCCAATCCGCGATGACGGGCCTCCGCTGTGATGGCCCGCGCCAGCGGGTGGCTGCTGCGATTTTCCACCCGGGCGGCCAGTATCAGCAATTCATTGGCGCTTACGCCCAAAGCCGGTTTAATGTCGCTGACGCCGAAAATTCCCGTTGTCAGCGTACCCGTCTTGTCAAAAACCACCGTATCAATGCCCACCGAGGCTTCCACCGACGGCCCACCCTTAATCTGAATTCCGCTGCGGCTGGCCCGGGTCATCGCCATGATAATCGCCAACGGTGAAGCCAGCAGCATCGCGCACGGACACCCGACCACCCACATCGCCACCATACGCAACGGTTGGCCGCTCACCCACCACGCCACCAGGGACAGGCCGAGGATGATGGGCGTATAAAATTGAAAGAATTTGTCGGCTGCGCGCACGATGGGTGGCTGAAATGCCTGCGCTCGCCGCACCAGCGCAATCGTTTGGCTTAAGAAGGAGCGATCTCCCACCCGCGTCACCCGAACTTCGGCTGAGCCTGTCAGGTTGATGGTACCTGCTAAAACGGTCGATCCGACACTCTTATCCACCGGAAGCGCTTCGCCCGTCACCATCGATTCATCCACACTCGTCGAACCCCGGAGAATCTGACCGTCGCCCGCCACCCGCTCGCCGGGTGCCACAATGATGACGTCTCCCTCGGCCAGTTCTTCCGCGCGAATAATTTCATCCTTATCTCCCCGATGCACTCGGGCATGGACCGGAGCAAGGTTCTGGAGCGCCAAAATCGCTCTCTGCGCGCTTTCCACCACCACTTCCTCGATGGCTGCGGCAATCTGCATGAAAAGGGCCACCAACCCCGCTTCAAACGGCAGCCCCAGTACCAATGCGCCGGTGATGCCCAGGGAAGCCAGTTCATTTACGTTGGTACGCCCACGCGCCAAGCCCTTGATCGCCGACCATATAATTGGCCCACCGCCCACCGCCACCGACAGCAGCGCCAAGCCCGTGGACAACTCCCGCCCATTGGGAATAAAGTAAAATATCGCGGACAAACACAGGAATACCACCGTCAGTGGCATGATCACCGTCATCTGTATGTTTAAGTTTACGCCTGCATGGCTGTGGCCCCCCTTGCCATGCTCGCTGCCGCACGCGCAAGCGATTCCATCCACCTCTTTAGCTCCATGTTTATGAGCATGATGGTGGCCATGGCCACCATGGTCATGTTCGTGATGAACATGGCTGGCCGTTGGACTTGTGGCTTCCATCCCCGCATCGTTAATATTTTTCACATCACTCACGTTGGCTCCAGCTTAATCCCGGCATCATACCAAAATAGCCACACGATGGCCTACGGTCAAACCATCTGTATATTATCGGCTCTGGGCACTTTTGCACTCTACCTGCGCGATTACGTTCTCATTTTATACCAAGGTTCAGCCAACCTTCGCCAGTGGCTAAAACCACGAAGACTATTTGCCACTACCAGCCCCCATACGCCCGCGTTATTCCCCGGGTTCGCGCCACCGGCCTGCGCCAAGCCACGCTTTGTGCCAAGAGCCGCTCCAGGTTCCTTAGCCGCCAAAATAGCTTTTGAGGATTTTGTCGCGGCAAGTGGGTGCATTTTGTTTAAGAATCGCCGGATTTTTCGTCACAATGATAATGCCTGCCATCGCCCCGGCAAAGCCATGTACCCCGACCCGATGGGCCGGCTGCACCATGTTTTTATAAACTTTTTCCAGCACCGCGTGCATGGTGCAATAGTAATAATAAACCCCCGGCTTGCTGTAGCGCACGGTATAGGTATGCACCTTATGGCCCGGGCCAGGAGTGCCCAGCAGCATCCCCATCGGATACTTGAGTGCCTTTCCCGTGATCGGATTATAGCCCTGTACTGTATGTACGCCCGTATCTTCATTAACGAAAACCACCGGTTGGCCAGGGCGTACCGCCACCACCGACTCCACAAACGCGTTAAAGCCGTTCATGTGTACATACACGGGCGTAAGTTTGGCCGGCTTAGCTGCCGCCACCAATTTCGCCGGGGCAAAAATACCCGCAAGGCCAAAGCCCGCCGCAATAATCACCATCAAGAATAGGATGCCCCAAACGCTCTTTTGATTGTCCATTTATACACTCCTTAAGCAGATCAACTCTTTACAGGATAGATTCATTCAATGCCTGCACAATTTACGCCATCCACGCTCCACCCTCACTATATATACGGTGCTGACTGCTTATTGGATCGCCGGAATAATATCCGTCGCCAACGGCAGTGTCGTACCTGAATCCGTCGGCGGCGAACCTCCACGTTTGGAAAGCCATTGGCTGTAGAGGGACAAAAAGCCTACGTAAAAATAACCTGTTGCGAAAATGAAAAGAAACGGCAGGCAAAGAATCGCTCGATCTAGTACCACTGCCAGCACCATGCACGCTACCAGATACAACCCAAAGATAACCTCCAGGTATGCCACCAGGGATCCGCGGTGCCTGAAGCTCGTGGCCCGCCCCTTCCAATGGTTTTTGTGATCGCTGGCGGCAATGCCGTATTTCGGTGTTCTCAAAAATTCGCCGCTTGTTCGACTGAAAAGGCCTCCGATGACAGCAAGGGCGTTAGCCAGAGAAATGCCCATACCGATCGCCATCAGCAGCGGCACCAGCGGCAGCAGTCGCACCCAATTTTCCCCAAGTTCCTTCTGGGCTACAATGTAAAACGTCGCCGCCGAAAAAGTCATGACCGTAAACAAGCCCATCATCAGCGTCCACAGCAGCGGCGAACTGGGCGAAAGAAGACTTGGCCCACCAAAACAAAACGTCGGAAATACCAGCAGCGCCAATATCACCGCCGACGGATACACCACGCCCGAGGTTAAATGAAAAAAAGCCTCAATTTTCACTCGCCATGGCAAACGCGACAACATCAGTCCCGGTAAAATTTTGATGGCCGTCTGGGCACTCCCCTTGGTCCAGCGGTGTTGCTGCTGTTTGAAAGAAGTGATTTCCGGCGGTAACTCAGCCGGCGAAACCACATCCCGCAGAAATACGATTTTCCATTGCCGCAACTGTGCACGGTATGAAAGGTCCATATCTTCAGTCAGCGTATCGTGCTGCCAGCCGCCGGCATCCGTAATTGCCGTTTTTCTCCATATTCCGCCTGTGCCATTAAAGTTAATGAAGCGGCCCCCGCGGTTCCGGGCGGTGTGCTCAATCATAAAATGGCCATCCAGGAAGATCGCCTGGCACAGCGTTAGTAAGGATTGCCGCCGATTGACGTGTTCCCACCGGGTCTGCACACAGCCAACCTCAGGGGCCGTAAAGTGATGAATGGCCTGCATCAGCATATCGCGCTCGGGCACAAAATCTGCATCGAAAATCGCTATAAATTCGCCTTTGCACGTTTTGAGCCCGTTTTCCAAGGCTCCAGCCTTATACCCCTGGCGATTGGACCGATGTATGTATTCTACGTCGTGTCCTGCAGCCCTCATCTTCCGACACACCGTTTCCGCAATTGCCGCTGAATCGTCCGTCGAATCGTCGAGCACCTGAATCTGGAGCTTATCGGCCGGGTAATCCAGCCGACACGCGGCTTCAATCACTCGCTGGGAAACGTATCTTTCATTGAACAGTGGAAGTTGCACCGTAATGGTTGGCAACTGTGTAAATTTTTCTGGCGATGTCAGATTTTTACGCCCATGGCGATAATATAGCATCACCATCCAATAACGGTGTATGCCATAAATGGTCAAAATCAGCAGCGCCGTTAAATAGGCAACTACCATAATATCGTGCATGTTGGCGATCATGCCGGCAACCAATCCTTAACTCCAAGAGGTTCACCACGGTGAAAACCATCCATGGTACGTCATCCGATAAACCAGGTGTTATAGTCTATTGCCGAGGACATAGCTTTGCAAACTGGCTTGTAAACATAGTTCAAAAAAACACTTAACAGGCCTTATCCGCTCTGACTTAGTGCGATTGATGCATCGCTGCAGTGATCTCCGCGGCCATTTGCCTCCCTGTCCCTGCGTCCAGTTGTCCCGCCGGCCAGGGCACGCCAAATCCGTCCCCATACTTTCGCGGAATAATGTGGTAGTGCAGATGGTGCACAGATTGCATCGCCTCGACTCCACTGTTGAGCAACACATGGCAGGCCGGTGCCTGCACCACGGAAATCACCGCTCTGGCCAGCATCGGCAGGCGACCGCTGATGCTGGAAATCACTTCCGCAGGCACATCCAGCACGTTCCTGTAGTGCTTTTTCGGAATCACAAGGGTATGGCCCAGGACCACCGGTCCAATATCCAGAAAGCTCACCATCAGGTCATCTTCGTAAATTTTGAAGCACGGAACTGCTCCCGCGGCAATCTTGCAGAAAATACAGCCTTCTTCCATGAATTCTCCTTCAAATTTGGGCCTGAATTCACCTAGCGTTTAGCTCCACTCCGGAGTTTGCCGCTGTTCGCTCGCATGCACCTGGCCTTCCAACACCACTTTACGCCAAGCGCAGGGTCCAAACAAGGCCATCCGCCCAGCTACGATTTTTATCACAGGTGATTGGTTAGCTTTGCGCTTAGAAACGGTTAAACATTTTGCCGCTATCTTGACACGTTTCCACCTTGCGGCCAATGTTACACAGGTGAACAGTTGTGAAACGAGGATTTCTCCATGACACGCAAGCAGCGAATTTTGGTAATCGATGATGAACGGGATCTGGTGGAACTGATTCGCCTCAACCTGCAGCGCAACGGTTACGAGGTACTTTACGCCCACGACGGTAAGGTCGGCTTGGAAATTGCGCGTAAGCACCTGCCGGATTTAATTATTCTTGATCTGATGATGCCGGGATTAACCGGCCAGGAAGTGGCCACGCGACTCAAGGGGGACTCTCAAACCGCCGCGATTCCATTGCTCATGCTCACCGCCCGCAGTGAAGAGACGGACATTATTGTCGGCCTGTCTCTTGGGGCGGATGACTACGTGAGCAAACCTTTCTCCATGAAGGTGCTGCTGGCCCGCGTTGCCGCGGTACTCCGGCGCAAATCATCCGTCGAGCAGACACAGCCCATCTTAAACACCGGTCCCATGGTCATTGATCAGGCCCGCCATGAAATTACCCTCAAAGGAAAACCCATCAATCTCACCCCCACGGAATTTAAGCTGCTCACAGCTCTGGCCAATGCCAGGGGGCGCGTACTTTCCCGTGATCAACTGACCGACCGGGTCATGGGTAACGGAGTTTTTGTTACCGATCGCGCTATTGATGTGCATGTTACGGCGGTGCGACGTAAGCTCGGCGAATTTCAATGGATGGTCCATACGGTACGCGGAGTCGGCTACCGGCTGTTGGAAGCCAAAGACCAAGTGGCTTGAAAATGCGGCGTATACTCCAATAATAGACTTTATCCGGTATCATGGCTGACTCGTGCCATGTTGGGAAAAGATATCTGGCGGCCTGGTTGACTCACGCGGATGGTTGGGATTCGCTTTGCTGCATGACGGATTAAAATTAAGCACGGTAGTCACCGCTTTTCCATCCGTGGTCGTCATCTTGCTGGCTTTGCTGGTCTTAAGTTTGGTCGGCTTGACCATACTATGGTGGAATCACCGTCGATTCCTCACTTCTGTTTTAAGCAAGATCGATGCCCTCCAGCCTACCGCCGACAAGACTGTCTCCAGTGCCAACACCGGGGACCTGGAAAAAAAACTTTCCGCCGGCATGGGTGCACTGGTCGATCAAGTCGGTCGCGGCCAGGAGGAACTTGGCCTGGTTTTCGCCCATTTGCAGACGTTGCTGGGCCAAGTTCGTGATCCCGTGCTCATCACCGATGAAAAAATGCACGTCACCGTCTGCAACGAAAAAGCCCAGGAGGTCTTTCCCGGCGGCGGTAAAACCCGCACCGGCGATCCCTACACCGATTTTTTGGCCCAAGTTCCAGTGCTGGAATTGATTTCCGCCGCGCGCCGTGAAAATCACCCCATTCGCGATCGGGTCAAGCTCATGATTTCCGGGCGGGTTCGCACCGTGGATTTGGGCGTGGCGCCGGTCATGCTCGATCGCAAACGCCAGGGGATGTTGCTGGTTATTCAGGATCAGACGGAAATCATTCAGAATGTCCAGATGAAAACCGATTTTGTCGCCAACGCCAGTCACGAACTCCGCACCCCGCTGGCGAGCATCAAAGCCGCCGTGGATACCATTGCCGATACCAGCATGGACGACGAACCAACTCTGCGCCGCTGCATGGCCATTATTGATGGACATGTTCTGCGCCTGCAGTTGCTGGTCCGTGATCTACTGGATTTATCCCGGGCGGAAGATCCCCGTTCGGTCGTACGGATGGAGCCTATTGATACTGCAGGGCTCCATGACATGATCGTCGAGATGTTCGGCCACCTCGCCCAGCAAAAACATATCGAACTCCGGTTGGGCCCGGTAGAACCGGAAGTGTCCATTCGTGGCGACGAGCGGCTGATCATGCTTATTCTCAAAAACCTCGTGGATAACAGCCTTAAATTCACACCCAGCGGCTTCGTAGCGGTGCGCTGGCGCACGGTCGTAACGGGTGTGGCCGCCACCGTACCTAAATCCACACAGGATGCCGCCCCTGGTACCGCGATCATCCTGGAAGTGCAGGACACCGGCTGCGGCATCGCCCCGGAGGATCGCGATCGGGTCTTCGAGCGGTTTTACACTGTTAATCGCAGCCGGGGCGGTTCAGACCGTGGTACCGGCCTTGGCTTGGCCATTGTGAAACACGCAGTCGCTGCCATGGGTGGGACCGTTTCTCTGGAAAGTCAGCCCGGCCAGGGCACCACCGTTCGTTGTCAATGGCCGGTATCGCCGCGCTAAAAGCTTTGCATCTGCTTGGGGTGGCTTAGTCCTGCATCTTTCTGCGCGCTTTTTGGAAACTGCCGACTCGCCTGTCTGATGAACGGTTCAGAAATCCGGCACTGGTCGTTGCAATGGCCATCGCTGCCGATGTGTGGTCGGAGTATGGCGACCAGCGCAGCACCGTCGCAATCCTGGCCGCAGCGCCCGTTGGCGCAAATAGTAGGATAAACTCTTACGTGTAATTGCGGTGATTATCCTATGGGAAGTCCATAGTTTTTTCTGATGTCTGGGCATTTAAGCTTTGGGAAAATAATTGCCGGTGTGTTGGTGCTTATTTATGGTATGGAGTTATCATGAAATTTGTTCAAACACCTGCCCATGTTGGGCCTGCAAAATTCTGGGATGCCACTGGAAGTGCCCGCCGACTTATGCCGCTGGTGCTGGTGGCCTCATTGTCGCTCTTGGCGTTGGCACCGGCGGCGCGGGCCACTGACGGTTATCAACTCATCGGAATCGGACAATACGAAGTCGGGATGGCCGGTGCCGTGGTGGCGGATCCCGGAGATCCGATGACCGCAATTACCAATCCCGCGGGATTAGCGTTTATTCCGCCGCAGGCCGCCTTTTCGGCGGAATGGTTCAACCCCACCAGAAGCAGCAACTTCGGCTTTGGTCAGGTGGGCAGCCACAGCAATCTTTATGGAATTCCGTCAGTGGGATGGTCTGCTCCGGCGTTCGGTCCGAATTTATATTTCGGCGGCGGCATGTTTGCTACTTCTGGCATGGGCGTCAATTACCTGCAACCCAACACTCCGATGGGGACGGTGCAGGTTTACAGCGACATTCAATACTTTTCGATGACTCCCGCGCTGGCTTGGAAGCCAACTCCGAATTGGGCAGTCGGTCTGGGCGTCAATGTCTCCCTGGAACAGATGTCCATGCAGCAGACCTTTAATAATGTGGGAATTAATTTAGCCAGTCCATCCACCGCGTTTGGAGCCGGTATTTCGCTGGGCGTGCTGCACAAAATCAATCAATATGTCACGGTGGGATTGATGTATAGGACTCCAACTTTTTTTACTCCGCTGACCTGGCAGGAAACCACAGAGAGTTTTAATGGTCAGCAAGGTAACGCCGGCCAATACAGCACTACACTTAATTATCCACAGCAAATTTCTCTCGGTGCGGCCTTTCATCCGACCAGGCGTTGGACGATCAGCCTGGAAGGTCAGTGGGTTAACCTGACTTCCCCATCGCTTTTTAAAAAATGCCGTAAAAGCGTAGTTTTTGACAAAAATGTAGCAAGTATTTTTTTGTTATATCATTGCATGGCGTGCTTGCATTATGGTTTATTAGATGGTAATAT
>JAJZCR010000034.1 GCA_021851715.1 Planctomycetota bacterium | reverse complement strand
GCCCACGGTGCGGTCGTAAAGCGTGGGATTGGTCCAAGTAATGTATGCGGCATGGGCGCACACGACCGCGGTTCCGATGCCCACTGCCACAAGCGCGAGCCGCAACCACAACGGCGCAGAAAAAAACCGTTCTCTCCAGAACGACGGCAGCCTGCCTGTCCGGTAGCTTTCCGTGGCGGGCCCGCCCCCCCTCTTGGCGGGCCGCATGCGGAAGTTGGCCAGAACGCCGAGCCAAATCGCGAGCCAAACGGGTACCCAGTAGGCCGGTGGCTCAAGCACAACGCCAAAAAAAAGCGCTGCGCCACAGAGGCCGAGTGATCCTGCCGCGAGCAACACACACGCCCACGCCAGGCCCGATGACAACTGTGACGCCACGCTGCCACCCGCCGGTGGTCCCGGCTGCACGGGCAGGGCATAGATATCAATCGACTTGCGCTCGTTCCCACCCGGCGCGCCGCGGTACGCGTCCAGCCGGTCCAGACTGATGGCCCTCCGCCATTGCCACAGTTGGATAACGCTGACGCCGCCCAGCGTGAGCAGCGCCACCAAGGCGGTAAAAAACAACCAGTACCGAAAAAATAATTCGCTCTCGGGGCCGACCCCACGAGGCAGCCCCCCTGGCACCATGTGGCCCCGCCCAGCGCCAGAGACCATGGCGAGTGCCTGCCACGTGGTGGGGAAATCGTAGTTGCACTCGGCAAAAATTAGGAAGGCAAAGAACGCTGTGAACATAAGCCACAATGCGAACATCCGACCGAGAAGTTTGCCCAGCCAGCGATGAACCATCAATTTTCTCCTGGATTGCGTTGTGCCCAGAAACAGGCCCGTCTCACACCGACCCACCCAGGTGCCTGGGCCTAAACCGGCAACGCCATTCAACAACATCGGCATTTGGCCAGGTCTTTGGCAAACTGGGCCTTAGCCGCGTTTAGGCCCCTATCGAGGTAGCCGAAGGCGGCACCAGCACCGGCGTTCGCGCCTGCCTGAAGCTGCGCCTTTAGCAGCAACGCCTGTGTAACCTCATCCGCAATGGTGGGGATGACAGCGGCACTATCCGGCAGCGACGCCAACAATCCCGCCACAGCGTCCTCCCCGTTGATTGGATTTTCACCCAAGAGCCAACTTGCCACGGCGTTCGAGCCAACGGCCACGCCCCCTCGCGCCTCCCGCCGCGGCCTAAGCTCCCAAGTTGTTTCGTTCAACGCTACCATATTACGCCCATTATAAACCCGCGTCGCATTGCATCAACAGCTAAAATCACCCAGCACCACCGAATCCACCGCCGATTTGCCAATTCAATTGAGAACAACCCAAAATGCCTTTTCGGGCTCGCGCCAACGCCAAGACCTACCGCATCAGGAAGCGCCATTCATGGATGTCGCCTTTTCGGGTCTCGGTGTTTCGATACCGCCGTGCCTTTCTTGTCTTCTCCTTTCGGCAGGTCCTCCAACGACACCTCGCACCGCGCGTCCTTTAGGACCACGGCCAACGACCAGAAATCGCCTCCACCGAGAATCCGCAGGACAGGCGGCCGCGGTGCCGGATGCGTCCTTTCCCGCTCATAGACAAGATCGCCAATCCAAATCCTTCGGTCATTCACACGCCTGCCAACCAAGCGGGCGAGCAGGCTGTGCGTTAGTGCCCATTCGACGCTCGCCACGGGATAAATGCGCAAGACCGATTCAACGCTATCCAGACGTCCGCAGCGCTGATAGAGCTCCCACCGATCACGCCGTAGCTCAATGGTCAGCCGCCCATGCCGAAGGCGCACACGTTGGGGTTCCATGGTTGCGTCGTGGAGGTAGCCGCTGAGGTAGGTCAAGTCGTGAGGTAGATTTCCATCACGCCTGACCTTGTAGCGGACACGCTCCTCCCCCCCCTCGCGGAACCAAGCCCCAAAATCGGGTTGCACTCGATTTGGCGCAGAACAACCGGGCTGGCGCGCCGCCGCCCCTGCCACCGCTACCCGCCGCCGCTGCCTTTTCCGAGGTACCAACGCGTCGCGTCTCCGCACCATCTCAGGATCCTTTCGTTCGGCCCACCGGCCTGCGGCAGCAATTGACGCCCTCCGCGAGGTCCCACACGAGGGCGATTTACGGTAGGAACTCCAACGGCCAAGTCCACGGCGTAAGGCCGAGAATGCGGTGCCCAATTTCCCAGACAAGCCCGGCCGCTCCAACTCCAACCAGCGCGCCACCGAAAACCGTCCCGGCCTCCTTCAACTGGTCGGCAGCTTCTTCGAATTTTTTCCGATCAGAACACGGAATCGGTGGCGGGATATTCCCCTTGTGTGGAATCGGCTTTCCCTGTGGTGTGTAGCGACCAACGTTTTGGCCTTGTGGATTGTACCGGTCAACGTGGGGGCCGCCATGCCTGCCTCTGTCGGGAACGTAGCTATCCTGGCTTTCGCCGGTTCGATCAAACCGGCCCACCGGATCACTCCCCACAAACTGATACGTATTCGCACCGTTGATATAACCAGCGGGGTCTTGAGAAATCCATGTGCCCAGCGATGGGCTGTACCAGCGGGCGCGTTCGTAATATAACCCCGTAGCCGGGTCCAGTGGCATGCCCTGGTAGAGATTGTTCACGATCGGGACGGTTCCGGCCGGGGTGGTGCTGAAATCAGGATTCAAGATGATGATGCTGCCGTACGGGCTGTACACGTAGCGTTGCACCACATTCCACGTGCCGGACGTCAAGTTGTAGCCGATTACCGCCGTAGTATTCCAGTTGGCGTCATAAACAGGAGCCAGGAGACCGGAGACAGAAGTCAGTTCGTTCTGGGCGTTCGCCGTCCTTGTCTGCTGAACGCCATTGCTGGTGAAGCTGTTCCAGTTGCCTTGCGTATCGAGGTTCCAGGATTGATAGGATGCCCCGCCACGGGCAACGCTGGTCAATCTGTTCAATGAATCATACGTGTATGTTTCGCTGTAAGCACTGTCCAGAACATTCGATTTCGAGAGAACATTCCCATTGGAATCGTAAGTGTAGGTATAACCGTCCACCGTCGTGTTCGTCGTGCCCGTTGTGTTTATCCAGTTTTGGTTCACAACGCGGCCGAACTGGTCCAGGCCAACATATTGGTCGCCGCCCGAACCAATGCTGCCGCTTGCACCGATCAAGGTCAGATTGATGCCGGTTTGGGGATGGTTTCTTGCGACAATGGTTGATAGGCCGAGATACGAATACTGTTCCAGAATTTGGCCGGCATCGCCGGAATTGGCCCCATCGACAATGGCATCCAGTCGTCCAATGGCTTGATCGAGCGCGGCATTGGCATTGGCCATGCCGCTGCCGTAATTGTAATTTATCACTCTGCCGTTAGGGTATGTCATGCTTGTCAACAAGCTCCCGTTTGCCGGATCGCCATTCGTATTGTACCGAAGGCGTAGTGCCGATGGCAAGCGCGCCGGGGCCCGCAGGCCAAACCAAAATAGCGTTCGTTTCCGTGATCTCTACTGTTAAGGCACGGACGCCGAAATTCCGGTGCCGCAGGAGCGGCCAATCGGGACTCGCCTGCTCGCCTCTCACCTTTTCGGCGAGGCCGTCGATTGGTGCCGCCGCACCAATTGCCCCAGACCGTTGAACACGTTTTCCACCTGATTCACTATCGTTGTACCCGCCGTATCGGCGTAGCTGGTGAGCCAATAACGGTGGGTGTCACCCTTTCGTGTGCCCACCGCATTGGTACCGCCGATTGGATTACGCCATGTCCTTCGCCACTGGCCGCGTTTGTGCAAGGCCATATCCAAGAGACCACGCCATCCCCGCCATACTTCTTAAATTAGCGCCCATGCTACACTGGGGTGGACTGTTTCTGCGGCGTGCCCGCGAGCGGCGCACGTCATTCCTCTGAGCTCATGATAATATTCACCTCCGAAGTCAACCCTGAAACTGACAACTCTTGATAAACGTGACTTCGATAGAAGCTGATCGACAACACGTTATGTAGAAATTCCCGCCATAGACCCGATTTAAGATCGCTCAGTAATGAGCCGTTCTCCATCCGGGTTAGGCAGCCACCTTCCTCAGAGGAAGTCGCCGTAAAAGAATTAATCCCGCTGAGGCGAATGTACGGTAGGTCTTCCATGCGCAGCGTAACCCCAGGTGACACGCCGAGTCGGTGTGCATCAACGAGCAACTGGACGAATTCGCTCGGACGGCCGCGCCAGTAGAGGTTGGGGCCCGGCTCGCCCTCGACGTTATCTTGCGTATATATTATTTCCACGCACACACCCTTTTGTTACATACGATTACCCTGTGGGTCAATATTTTGCCACGGTTGATTGGGGCCGGGAGGCTTGTAATCCCAATGTGGCGTGTCGTGCCAGCTATCCGGTAAATGGGGGCGCCATTCCCCGCCCTGCGAATCGTACAGGCTTTTTTCGCCCCTCGCCGCCGGCTTCGCCCGGGAAGGAGTTCCCTCTGAGTACGGACCCGCGTCTCCCGGAGGCTGCGGCCATGTGCTGGGATCCTTCATGTTAACCTTCGACCAGTCACCCTTATTCGGCTTCTGCGGGCTGCCAGACGCGGAGCAACCTCCGCCGCGAGCACCGGCGTTTGCCTTCGGGCCGGAATCATCGTTCGCGGCCGCCATGGCGCGAAGTGCGGCCAGCCGCGCCGCTATCGAGGCCGCCTTCGCGGCGCTCTCCGCAAGAGACTGTTCCATCGCCTGCTGGGCCGCCTCCTGCGCCGCCGCTTGCTGCGCGATCTGTTCAGCCGTCAAGTCGGCCGCGGCTCCGCCGGCAAATTCGCCACCAGCCACTACGCCGGCATCAGCCAAGCCCGCTCCTACATCCACCGCCACGTCGACGCCGGGCACGAACTGGACCGCGACGAACGCGCCGCCCGCAACCCAATAATACCATGCCAGCAACCCAGACGGATCGACATAGCTAGCTGGATTCGACGTGACAAACTGATACGTATTGGCACCATTGATATACGAAAGCGGATCCTGCGAAATCCACGTGCCGAGGCTCGCGCTGTACCACCGTGCACGTTCGTAATACAGGCCGGTTACGGGATCAAGGGCCATGCCTTGGTAGAGATTGTTTACCATCGGAACGGTTCCCGCCGGGGCGGTGGTGAAATCTGCATTCAGAATGATGATATTTCCATAGGGGCTGTAAACGTAGCGTTGCACCACATTCCAGGAATTCGTGGTTGCGTCATAACCAACCACGGCAGTGGTGTTCCAATTGGCATCCTGCAGGAAATACAGCCGGGAATTCGGCTGGAGCACGCCGGCACTGTACGTATCCTGCAGGATCGGTGCGTTGATATATGCCGCCGACCAGACCATCTGCACCGTGACGTTGGCGGCTGCTGTACCGCCGGTTCGCACCTCGATCAATTGCCACGAACTCGTGTAATAAAGGTAGTTTGTTGTACCCGGCGGCAATTGGCTGGTGCCTTGGGGATAGGTGGCAGTGACGGCGTAGCCTTGGGCGTTGTACGTATATTGGGCAATCACCTGGCCAGTGGCGTTCTTGACCGCGACGAGCCTGTTCCAGGCATCATAAACAAGTGTGTCGCCGGTCTGATCGGAAATCATATTCCCGTTGGCGTCATAAACAGGAGCCAGGAGACCGGAGACAGAAGTCAGTTCGTTCTGGGCGTTCGCCGTCCTTGTCTGCTGAACGCCATTGCTGGTGAAGCTGTTCCAGTTGCCTTGGGCGTCGAGGTTCCAGGATTGGTAGGATGCTCCGCCGCGAGTTACCGCTGTCAGGCGATTGAGCGAGTCATACGTGTAGGTTTCGCTGTAGGCACTGGCGAGAACGTTGTTCTTGGCCGTAACATTCGAGTTTGCGTCATAAGAATACGTGTAGCCATCCACGGTAGCGCCGGAGGAGTTTACCCAGTTCTGGTTGACAATTCTGCCGAATTGATCTAATCCAACATACTCATCGCCGCCCGAACCAATGCTGCCGCTTGCACCGACGAGCGCGAGATTGATGCCCGTCTGCGGGTGGTTTCTTGCAACAATGGTTGATAGGCCCAGATACGAATACTGTTCG
This sequence comes from Planctomycetota bacterium, assembly GCA_021851715.1. Classification (GTDB taxonomy): domain Bacteria; phylum Planctomycetota; class Phycisphaerae; order WQYP01; family WQYP01; genus JABEVA01. Next base: position 30,302 of record JAJZCR010000034.1, on the reverse strand, counting down.
AGCACCGTGCCGGCATCGCCGGAATTCGCCCCATCCACAATACCATCTAGTCTGCCGATGGCATTATCCAGCATCGCATTGGAATTGCTCATCAGCACACCGCCCGTGTCGCCATAATTGTAATTAATCACTCGGCCATTGGGGTACGTCATGGAAGTCAATAAGTTCCCGGTACTCGGATCACTATAGGTGTATTGTACCGCTGGCGTGGTGCCGATGGCAACTGCACTCCCGATCAAAATGCTCCGCTGGACGGTATCGGGACTGGCTTCGCCAGCCGCGGTTTTATATTGCTGCGTGAGTTGGCCCAGGCCGTTATAGATATTTTCCACCTGGTTCACAATGGTGGTCCCGCCGGTATCCGCGTAACTGGTGAGCAAATACGCCAAGCCTTGATTGTTATACGCGGTATCAATGCGCCGCACACTGCCATCAACATTTGTGCCCAGCGTGGTGACGGTATCACTGATTTGTCGGCCAAAATTGTCATAAGTGTAGCTGTGAACATTGCCGTTCCGATCGGCGGTGGAGATGACTTGGCCTAAGGCGTTGTAGGCGGACGAGGAGACAGGAGACGGGAGACCGGAGACAGGAGGATAGACGGTTTGATATAGGAGGTCGTTCGATGTGATCGAACTACCCGTGGCCGTGCTTACGCCGTAGATGTAGGTGGTGGTCTGGTTGCCGGTGGAGGGGTCTTCGGCGGTCATGGAAGTTTGATCGCCCAAGCCGTCATAATTTAAAAGCGTGGTCTGGTTAAGATCGGTCGATAGCGTGCCATAGGAAGCGATCGTCTCGGTCAATCGGCCCAGGGAATCGTAAAAATTGGCGGTGATATTGCCGTTGGCATCGGTGGTTTGATAAACTTCACCGGCGGGGTTGTAGGTGTACAAGGAGACAGGAGCCAGGAGACTGGAGACAGGAGGAGTGGCAGGCCTCGCCCAAGGCTCGGCCGCGCCATTGGTGCCCACCGGATTGGTCCCGGCGTTCACCGTGGCAATGGGCCGATCGGCGGCATCATAATAGGTGGCGGTGTAATAAATCCGCGCCGCCAAATCGGCATTGGTCCCGCCCGCGGATTGATGACCGCTGAAAGCTGATCGCGGGCCGCGGGCCGCAGCCTGCACCCCTTGTTGAGCCATGGATGGCGAAATCTCCCGGTGCGGCCGGGAGACGCCAGGGTACCACGGATACACGAAATACACGGGGGATTCACCGTTGAGTCGCGGCCGGAACAGGCCTCCGCGGCAAGAATCAAGCCATCGAGATGCCCATTATGGTTCAATTAAATTCTCCTGTGCGCCCCTGTAAACCCCTGTAAGCCCCTGTAAGCCCCTGTAGTGAAATCGCTCTTTCGCCGACCGCTGACTGCTGATCGCGAGCCGCAGCCCGCGCCACGTCCCGCCAAAGAGGACATTTTAACTTTGGTATGACACAACGTCGCGGCTATGCTGCAAGCCCCGGAACCACCCGACGGCGAAGGTCAAAGGCTGTTTTATGGTCAAAAAAGGTGGCAGAAAACGTCAATGCCAAGTTGCAGGGCTGCACTATATTTGCATTATTACCGACTTTGCCGCTAATGTAATAGGTTATTCATCTGGGAACTACCGCATGGTATGGAAACTACCCGGCGTTCCAAGTATGTTGAAAGGATTCGTGCGATGAAACTCAAAGAGATGTTCTGGACCATGATGGTCAGCGTTACCCTCACGGCGGCTGGATGTGCCACCCACAACAATACCTTTATCAAGGCTCCCCATACTAATGTGGATCATGCACTGGCCCCGGGTGAATGGGGACTGCGCAAGCTTTCGCCGGCGGAGTATCCGAATATGGAAGCCGCGTTCATGGACAAAAAAGGCTTGATCACCGCGATTGATCGATCCTTGAAATTTCTGGCGGCACCGTCGAGCGAAAAGTTCTTTCCGGACGGCCCCATTACCCATCGGCAGGAAGTCAACTCGCTGCGGGATTTCCGCTATATGCTGCAGACCGTTCAATCGCCGGCGCAGTTTCAGCAGATGATTCTCGCCCGCTACGACGTGTACATCGCCAAGGGTTATGACAACAAAGGCAGCGTCTGGTACACCGGATACTATACGCCCATCCTCAATGGCAGCCTTACCGAAACGTCCGAATACCGGTACCCCGTTTATCAGCGCCCGGCCAACCTGGTCAGCAATCCGATCACCGGGGCGATTCTGGGCGAACAACTTCCCAGCGGCACCATTTTGCCCAAGTATCCGACACGGAGGCAAATTGTCACCGAACATCTGCTGGCCGGCCGCGAACTGGTCTGGTTTGCCACCCCGCTGGATGCGTACGTGGCGGAAATCCAGGGCTCCGCCAAAGTTGATCTGACCAATGGCCAGGTGATGACCATCGGCTATGCCGGGGACAATGGACGCACGTACTACGGTCTGGGCCAGGCATTGGTGGCCGCCAAGGCCATTTCGCGCCGGACACTTTCACTGCCGGCCATTTATGCCTACGATCAGCAGCACCCCAAAGAGGTGGAAGCGGACATCATGAAAAATCACTTCATGGCGTTTCTGAAAGTTTATAACCCGGCCCATTGGCCGCTGGGATCGCTGGGCGTTAAAGTGACGGCCCACCGCACACTGGCAACGGATAAAACCATTGAAGCCCCCCCCTACCAAAGCATATTTCCACGGGGAGCGATCACGTTTGTGGCCACCAAAATGCCCAATATCAGCGGAAACATCCATCCATTTTCCGGCTTTTTACTGGATCAGGATACCGGCGGAGCCATCCGTGCCGCGGGACGAGCGGATATTTATATGGGCGTCGGACCCGAGGCCGGTGCCCAGGCTGGCTATGAACTTAGTAAAGGCAAGTTGTATTACTTGTTCCTGAAACCCGGCCTTACACCGATGAACGGCACGGCCCCGGCGAGTAACAATGCCAGTAGCACGCCGCCTTCTCAAAACGGACCACCCACCACTGCTCCCACTCCAATGCAGGAAATGTTCCCCGGAGCAAAATAGTCCCGGCGGGCAACGTCTTGGAGCGGCTGCCCCGGGCTATCCAGGCCATCGAAGCTGGACAAAAGCTTCACTGATTCGCCGTCGGTACGCCGGCGGCGCAGGCAGTTTGACTCAACTGACGGAACTCATCTACCCATGGGCCGACGGTGACGTGATTCCCCCGACGCCGGTGGAAAATGCCTTCCGCCGGCCGGCCTGGAACTGCGGCCGCGACGATCCGATCCGTAGCGCTGGTTGCCGCCGCGATTGCCGTCAACTTCCGTGCGTGAAGGATTGCCGCCAGAGCGATGAAACCCGGACTCCGGGTGAGGTCGCGGTTGAAAGCCCGAGGCCCGCTGCGCCTTTTGATCGCGGCGGACATGTTCCTGGGCCTTGCGCTGGCGAATAGCGGCAATGCGCTGGGCCAGGGGCACTTCCAGTTTTTCCGTGGATTGCCTGGTGTAATCGAACTCCGGCAGCGTAACGCGCGGCAGGCGTTTGCCGATGGCCCGTTCAATCACCCGCACGTTGGATTCCTCTTCAGGAGAAACCAGGGTGAACGCATCGCCGGTGGCTGAAGCCCGGCCGGTACGTCCCACGCGATGGATGTAGTCATCGGCCAGGTGTGGACAATCAAAATTAATAACGTGCGAAACGTCGGAAATGTCAATGCCGCGGGCGGCGATATCCGTAGCCACCAGCAGGCGGAATTGACCCGACTTAAAACCCGCCAGTGCCGCGGTCCGCTGGGCCTGCGAACGGTTGCCGTGAATGGGTACACAGGAAATGTTGTGGCGTTTAAGAAAATCCGCCAGGCGATTGGCCCGATGCTTGGTGCGGGTAAAGCAGATCACCGATACAAGCTCTTCATCCCGAAGCATTTCCAGCAGCAGGGAAGTTTTCAGATGCGCTGGCACCGGATAAATGGCCTGGGTAATGCCCACTGCGGGAGCGCTCTGCCGTTCCAATTGCAGCGTCACGGGATTTTTGAGCAGTTCACTGGTGAGATGCCGTATTTCCGGCGGCATGGTGGCGGAAAAAAACAAGGTTTGTCGGTGAGCGGGCAGGACTCGCAAAATCCGCCGAATATCGGGCAGAAATCCCATGTCCAACATCCGGTCCGCCTCGTCTAAAATCAAAATTTCCAGTCCGGCAAAACTGGCGTAAGAATTGCGCAGATGATCCAGCAGGCGGCCCGGTGTGGCAATAAGAATGTCCACGTGCGTGCGAAAAGCGTGCTCCTGCGGCCCCATCGCCACACCACCGAACACGGCCGCGCCGGAAATACGCGTGTGCGTGGCCAGTTCCTGAAGGTTCTGGTGAATCTGGGCGGCGAGTTCACGGGTGGGAGTCAAAACCAGAGCACGTGGACCGCGGCCAGGGTGGCTCATCAGCCGATGAATGGTGGGTAATAAAAAAGCCGCGGTTTTACCGGAACCCGTCGCGGCACAAGCCAGCACATCACGTCCAAGCATGGCCGGCGGAATGGCGCTGATTTGCACCGGCGTTGGGCGGGTGTACGCCAGGTCTTTGATACCACGCAGGATATCGGCATGGAAGCCGAAGGTGGAAAAGGACATAAAATCTCCAAAAAAGCTCTTGGTCGCCATTACAACCTTAAGCAGGTACTCCAGCGTGGGCAACTCAAACTTATGAGGGGAACATCGCCGAAAGGAACTTATATTTTTATTTTAACCCGCGGAAAGCACAAAGGCAAATGGCCGTTGACCGCGGAGGACGGCGTGCAGGATGAAATGATATATATAGCACACTTGGCAACATGCACAATCGAGCAGCAGCCGCATGTTGCTTGCAGCAGCTAACTGCCATGAACCGGCGGCCGACGTGTATGCCAGTCGTGTGCCTTTTCATACATCCGGGCGAGGCGCAACATACCCGCCTCACTGAAGTTCGGCCCCAGTATTTGCATGCCGATGGGCAAACCGTCGGCAAAGCCACACGGGAGGCTCATGCCCGGAATGCCGGCGATATTGCACGTCACGGTGAATACGTCGCACAGATACATCTGCATCGGATCACCGCTTTTAGAACCCAGAGGAAAAGCCATCGTCGGCGACGTGGGGCCAATGATAAAATCGCACTGGGTAAAGGCCTGATCAAAATCATTTTTGATGAGGCGGCGGATCTTCAAGGCCCGCAGGTAATAAGCATCATAATAACCTGAAGACAAAGCATAGGTTCCCAGCATGATGCGCCGCCGCACCTCCGGACCGAAACCTTCGGCCCGGCTGCGTGCATAAAGATCATAAAGGTCCCGTGGCTGGGCGGTACGATGGCCGTAATGCACGCCGTCGTATCGTGCCAGGTTGCTGGAGGCCTCCGCCGGAGCGATAACGTAATAGGCCGCGATACCGTATTTCGTGTGCGGCAGGTGAACCGGCACAATGGTGGCCCCCTGTTGCCGGTAAAATTCCACTGCCGCCGCTACCGCCTGTGAAACCACCGGCTGAGTTCCTTCCACGTTAAATTCCGCCGGCAAACCGATCCGTACCCCATCCAACGGCTTTTCCAGATCGGAAAGATAATCCGCCGGAGGCTGGGGCCAACTGGTGGAATCCAACGGATCGGGTCCGGCGATGACCTGCAGCATCAGTGCCGCATCGCCCACGCAACGTGTCATGGGACCAATTTGATCGAGGGAACTGGCAAACGCGACCAAGCCATACCGCGATACCAGCCCATACGTGGGCTTAAGCCCCACAATACCGCACAGGCCCGCAGGCTGACGAATGGAGCCGCCCGTATCCGACCCCAACGCGGCCGCACACAGGCCAGCGGCCATGGCCGCAGCGGAGCCACCCGAGGATCCACCAGGTACACAATCCAGGTTCCACGGATTGCGCGTCGGCCCGAAAGCGGAATTTTCTGTGGAAGATCCCATGGCAAATTCATCGAGATTTGTTTTACCGACAATGACCGCACCGGCGGCTTCCAGCCGATCCACCACGGTTGCATTGTACGGACTGCGAAAATTTTCGAGCATGCGTGACGAGCATGTGGTGGTGCTGAATGTCGTGCATAGATTGTCTTTAATGGCAATGGGCACGCCGGCCAGCAGCCCCAGTGGCTTGTCGCCGGCACGGGCCTGGTCAACCGCCCGGGCTTTTTCCATTGCCCGATCAGCCAGCGTGGTGTTAAAAGCGTGCAAGCGGGGCTCTTGGCGACCAATGGCCTCCAACGTAGAAATTGTCGCATCCACCGCCGTGATCTCGCCGCCGGCGATTTTGTCCCGCAATTGCGTGGCGGAAATATTTTCTGGCATGGTATTTTGTTTCCTGCATGAGGTAATGCATCGAGTGATGCGAACTGGCGGACATCAATCTACCGCCCTTGTTTAATCAACGTTGACGCGATGGGCTGCATCACGGCCCTCAATCACCCGCGGATTTGGAGGACTGCCAGCGGATACTTTTAAGTACGGCCAAGGCCAGTTTGCGGGTTGTCGGGGTGGAACTGATGGCAAGGGCATCTAGCTCGCCTCCCTGATCGGGGCTTTTAACGACGATTTCCGCAAAACCAGCGCCCGTGGTGGTATGGCCGGTCCATTCCCGAGCCGGTAAACCGTTGAGTAAGAAGACACGGGATGCTTTTACACGCATGGCCGGATTGTCATGGCTGATGGGCACCACACCATGGGCCACAACCAAAGTGACAAAGGGTTTCTGATCGGGCGCGGGTCGCCCCATGTAAAGCAGATACTCATGCGTTAAGCGGGTTTGCTTTTCAAACTGCGTAACCTCCGGCGGCACGACAAATGTAAACGTGCCCGCACGCGGGCGGGAAGCGGGACTGGCCGCGGCCGGTGGACTGTAGCCGATCACATAAGAATTGGAGGTATGCGGTGGTACCGGCAGTATTTTGTCCAGAAAAACCGCCCGGTGTACAGGTTGCGGACCAACCAGCACATCGCGCTGAGCGCAGCCGGCCCATACCATCATCGTCATCAAAACCACCGATAGCATGATCCAGCGTAGTGCGCTCATGACATCCTTTCCTGATGTTTCGACCACATCATGAACAATTAAAGAGCGGTATAGTTGCGTTGCCGGGTTGGAACGTTTTTGCGGATGATCGGCCATGGCCATTATCCTCCGCCCATGGAAGCATCCAGCACTTGCGGGACCGTAAAAAACGACCCATCTTTGGACGGGGCGTTGGCCAGAACGGACTCCAGCGGGAGGGACGGCCGCACCACATCATCCCTGAGCACATTTTCCAGGGAAAGAGGATGGGCCATCGGCTCCAATCCTTCCACGGATGGTTCTTGAATCTGCCGGACATAATTGAGAATCGACGAGATTTGTCGTGACAGAAGCGTCACATCCGCATTGGCAAGGTCCAAACGGGCGAGCTTGGCAACGTGCCGCACCTGATTTTCGTCAAGCAATTGCGATTCCTGAGGCTCGGACATAAATGAAACTCCCATTCAGATGGAGATTAGCGGGCCAGATACCAACGCCAGCCATTTTCGCCCGCCTATCGCACCGCGCCGGACCTCTCTGGGCTTCAGGCTACCGCTGGACGATAAGTTTGCCGCCGCGACAGCCGCTTTTTCACCAGGCCGCTTCTGATGGCCTTGGCGGAGGCCCAGACACGAACTGGCTTGCCATCCACCAAAGCCCGCACTTTCTGAAGGTTTGGCTTGAATTTTCGGGCACTACGTCCGGTAATCTTGATTCCAACTCCACCCAGATATTTGGCTTTACCACGGTAGGTGCATTGGCGACCAATCCGGGTCTTTCGGGCGGTGTAATGACAAACATGAGGCATTTTTGCAACTCCTAGCACTCTGTACAGCCATTGAATTATATGCATTTTCGCGGCACCTTCAAGCCGGCAAGAAAAGCTGCCCCCGTGCGCCGTTGGAATCGCAAAAATGAATAGCGGGGACCGCGACCAGGCCCGCCGCACCGATCCAGGCGCATAGCCTCACGTTCAAAAGCCCGGCGTTGGCCCCAGCAACCAGCCGCTGCTCTAGTCCCGATGGGCCAGCAGTGATGCCAGTTCCTGGCGCAGTAATTCCAGCGGCAATCCCATCACATTATGCCATTCCCCTGAAATCACTTGCACCATCCGGTGCGCCTCCACCACCGGATCCTGTATGCCATACGCTCCCGCCTTGCCGCGCCATTGTCCCGAATCCAGATATTTCTCCAACCAGTCGGATGAAGGCATTTTCATGCGGCACACGGTGGTGGCACACGCCAGCCGCTGGGCACCCGGAGCCAGCAGCACCAACCCCGTCATCACCCGATGGGTGCGTCCCATCAGCAAAGAAAGCATTTCTCTGGCATGTCCACGGTGATGGGCTTTGTTGAGAATGCGGCCATTCACCACCACAATGGTGTCCGCAGCCAGAATAATTTCGTTGCTATTCCGTCTTTGCGGTACCGCCAGCGCCTTGGCCATGGCCACACACACCGGCCAGACTTCAACCGGAATGGATTGCGGTTTTTTACACAGTTCCCGGTGCTGGCTTGGGCGCACGATAAATTCGTAGCCCTCCCGGCGCAGCAACTCCGCCCGTCGCGGCGATGCGCTGGCCAACACCAGGGTGGTGCTCCGTGGCAACCGAATGCCACCCTCTGAAATTCCGCGGTCTGATTCGCTCATGCCTTCATATTCCAGCCACTGTTTTTACCATGTCCCAGACCCGATCTGCCGACAATCGCACCAGCGTGCCGGATCTATCCGCCGAAGCCGCCGCCCGATAGTTGCCAGGATCGTCAAACAGCAATACATGATCCAATTGGCCCCACGGCCCCACATCCAATGGATCGGTCGGGCCATAAAGGCCCACCAGCGGACGACCCAGTGCCACCGCCACATGCAGCGGACCGCTGTCATTTCCAATCACAATATCACATAACGACAATGCCGCGATCATCTCGGCGAGCGTGGTGCAGCCGGCCAGGTTCACAACCACCGGGCCTAAGTGTTGGGCAATGGTATTGCACAGGCGCTGCTCACTTTTGCTGCCGATGAGCAAAACGCCAAACCCCGCATCCACAAGCCGCCGGGCTATTTCACCAAATCCATCTTCCGACCAGCGTTTGGAATCCCAGCGGGCACCGGGAATCACTGCGGCAAGCCGGCCACTTCCAGCGGGCAACAGACCACGTACTGTTTCCAGCGCCACCGAGGAAATCGGCACGCGAAACTCTACCGGCCGTGGTGCCCCCCCCAGAGGCCCCATCAAGCTGCGCATACGCACCACGGCCAGTTGCGGCCGTGAAGGCAAGTGCGACCAATGCGTGTATAAATGCACAGAACCCTCGCGTGCCCAGCCAAAACCGACCCGCACCGGGGCGAAGGTCCATCGCGCCAGCAGACCGCTGCGTAGCAAGCCCTGGGCATCGAGCACCAAGTCGTAGCGATTTCTCCTTAGCAAGTGCTGCAGCCGCCACAGCCGCCCTAAACCCGACGGCGACCACCATGGACCCGCCGCTCTGCGATCAAAAAACAGTAACTCATGCAAGGCATCGTGCCCGCGAACCAAATCGGCAAACGCGGGAGCTATCAGCCAGTCAATTTGCGCATTGGGATATAATGCCCGCAGATCGCACAGCAGGGGCAAAGTTGTGGCAACATCCCCCAGCGAGCTAGGCTTAACAATTAAAATTCGCTGCGGCGGCGTTTGGAAAACAGCCACCGCCCCCCGCTTATGCTTCACGGACACGCCTCCGATGCCAGACCGCAACCGCGGAACATATCTTGGGCATCCGGCACGCTGGGCGGGCGAATTCCCGGCCCGTCCTGATGGTAATGCCGGTCCAGCACCCCCTGCCAATCCATCCGCGATCGCACGTCAATGAATTCCCGCCATACCACCGCCCCTTGCGGATGCAGTTTGGCATATTTAATTCCCATTTTGCGCATGTGCCGCGAAGCCTGGTCTTCTCCATAGAGCGCCGTCGCCAAGGCATAGTGTTCCAAAATCGCCTGCCGCTGCTCTAAAATTCCGGGCGGCGGCGGTAACGCATCGCCCCGGATCAGCGCAGATAATTCTCTAAATATCCACGGATTGCCTATGGCTCCCCGCGCAATCCATACCCCATCAACGCCGGTCTGCATCAGCATCCGCATCGCATCCTCCGCCGTAAACACATCGCCACTTCCAAAAATCGTGGCCTGCGGATAGCGGCTTTTAAGTTTCCGTAAAAACGTCCAGTCCGCCAGGCCCGTGTACTTCTGCTGCACTGTGCGTCCATGCACGGCAACCGCGGCAAACTCCAATTCCAGGGCTTTTTCAAAGATGCGCTGAAAATTATCCGCAGCCGCGGAAGATTCATCCACGGCCCGACGGAGCTTCATCGTCAGGGGACCAGGCACCACATCGCGCACGCGCTGCATCATTTCAATGGCCTCGGCAGGCTCGCCGAGCAGATACCCACCGCGGCAACGCCCCATGACCTTGCGTACCGGGCAGGCAAAGTTCAGATCAATAACATCAAAGCCGCAATCCAGCAAAATGCGGGCAGCAGCCGCCATTTCATGAGCATGGCTGCCCAACAATTGGCCCGCCACCGGATGGTCTTCCGGGCATAAAACACTCCCTTTTTCACGGCCCCGACCGCCTGCGAGCAGGACCCGGTCCAGCAGAGCTTCAGTCACGGCATACGGGCAACCGCGGCGACGAGCCACCACCCGCATGGCCATATCGCTATAACCCGCCAGGCCCGCCTGCATGGCGGGAATCGCCAGGAAAAACGCCCCGATCCGACATGGCCGTGGCGCAAAAGACGTCGGAATTTCCGCCGGCGTTGTTCTCTGCGCCCGCTGTCCCGATTCAGTTAACAATGGTGCCTCCAGGGTCATGGATCACATTACAATCTACAAGTATCCGGCGGTTCCGCATACCCCCTCTCCTGGAGGATTCCCACTCGCATTCCGACACAAGGTTCGCGGGCACTCATTTGACACTGGTATCAAGTCAAGACGACAACCATCGTTCCAATAACCATAATAAGGTTTGAATTATAGCTTCGGGCTGCTCTGGCTGCACGCCCGCCTCAGGCCGGATAAGCGTCCATGCAAAGCGAGTTTATGTCCGGCTCTGCCGCCATCCGGACCGGTGCCACTTTACAGCATCTGCTCGAACGCCTTAACCATTTGCGCCAGACGGTCGGGTTGTTCCCCGCCGATACGGCCGAAAATACGATGAAATATCGCAAAAAACTCGTGCAGTTCTTTCAGTTGGGCTACGAATTTTTCGTAGCTTACGCGTTTCTCCGGGCTTATTTGCCGGCCCGCGCATCCGTTCAGACACGCCTCCAGGCGACTCAGCATTGGATCCAGTTCGCGGCGTTTCCGCTCATTAAAGATGTGGTGGAACATGATCCATACATCCGCCTCGGCGGTGAAGAAATCCCGCCGATCCCCGGCCACGTTGATGCGTCTCACTATGCCCCAGTGAATCAGCTCGCGCAGGTTCATACTCACGTTGCCGCGGGAAATTTGCAATTCCTCCATAATCTGCTCCGCCGTAATCGGATCAGGAGAAATCATCAGCAGGGCATGCACCTGCGACATGGTGCGATTAATGCCCCAATGCTCCGCCATTTCGCCCCACAAACTCACGAACTGCCGCTGCGCTGTCCGCAGGCAGCACTGTGTTGAATCCGCCGTTCGCCCGACCGGTGTTTCCGCGGCACTCCCGCTCCCGCCGAGTTCTGAGGAACTTGTTGAATTTTGGCCGTCCATCACACCTGCCATATTTATGCTTCCTCGATAACCATAGCACGCACAAGTCTGGTTTTCCAGTTTTGCCGGGCAAAACGCGTCTTCCAGGCCTTTTACACCCCTGCTGCGGCTACCGCCCCGTCCCGCGCGGCCTTTGGCGAAGTACCCGCCACCAGGTCTGGTTTCATCTGAGCGTAATATTCCTGCAGGGATTTGACCGTCCAATCCTTTTGCTGCAGCGAGACGATGGCATCGGCGGCGGCATCGGCCCCGGTCACGGTGGTGATAATAGGCACCTTGTGCAATACGGCCGCAGCCCGAATGCGCCCTTCATCAGTATTGGGACCTTTGGTTGTGGGCGTGTTAATAAGCAAATCCACCTGGTGATTTTTGATGGCATCAATAATGTTCGGCCGCCCTTCCGGAATTTTGTTGATCCGCTGGCAGGCAATACCCGCCTGCGAGAGCACCTGCCACGTGCCGCTGGTGCACAGGAGATTAAAACCCGCAGCCTGTAATTTTTGTGCGGTGGGAATAATAGCCTGCTTGTCACCGTCGCGCACGGAAAAATACACCGTACCTTTCAGCGGCAAGCTCGCACCAGCCGCCATCTGCGATTTTGCGTAGGCGACGGGAAAGGTTTCGTCAATGCCCATGACTTCGCCGGTGGAGCGCATTTCCGGCCCAAGAATAACATCCACGCCGGGAAATTTGTTAAAGGGAAAAACACTTTCCTTCACGGCCACGTGCCGCGTGGGCACCACCTCATGGGTAACGCCCATCTCGGCAAGTGTTTTACCGCACATCACCTTCGCCGCAATGCGGGCCCACGGTACACCGGTGGCCTTGCTGACAAACGGCACCGTACGGCTGGCCCGAGGGTTCACTTCCAGTACGTAGACCTGGTCATCCTTGATGGCAAACTGCACATTCATCAGCCCCCGGACTTTCAGGGCCTTGGCCAGAGCCAGCGTGTTGCGGCGAATTTCCGCGACCACGTCCGCCGCCAGGCTGAACGGCGGAATCGAACACGCCGAATCGCCCGAATGGATGCCCGCTTCCTCGATATGTTCCATCACCCCGATCACCAGGAAATTCTCCCCATCGCCGATTGCATCCACATCCACTTCGGTTGCATCGCCCAAAAATCGATCAATGAGAATGGGGTGGTCATCGGCCACTTCCACCGCATGGCGAATATAGAAGTCAAGCTGTTCCTGGGTGGACACAATTTCCATTGCCCGGCCTCCCAGCACATAGGATGGCCGCACCAGCACCGGATATCCGATGCGCTGGGCCACCGTCCGTGCTTCCTCGGCACTGCGGGCTATTCCGCCATCCGGCTGGCGCAATTTCAACCGCACAATCAGTTGATTGAATTGGTCGCGATCTTCCGCGGTTTCGATGGACTCCACCGCAGTGCCGATGATGGGTACGCCCGCATCCTTGAGCCCACGGGCCAAATTCAACGGGGTTTGGCCGCCAAACTGTACGATGACGCCCAGCACCCTGCCCTCACCACCTGAACCCAGCGGAGCCACGTTCAAACGTTCCACAATATGCAGCACATCCTCATGGGTCAGCGGTTCAAAAAACAGCAAGTCCGACGTATCGTAGTCCGTGCTGACTGTTTCCGGATTGGAATTGACCATCACACTTTCAAGGCCGAGTTCCCGGCAGGCAAAGGCTGCCTGCACGCAACAGTAATCAAACTCAATACCCTGCCCGATGCGATTGGGGCCGCCCCCCAAAATGATCACCTTTTTCTTTGCGGTAATGCGCACTTCATCTTCCACCACCGGCGGTATTCCGCCGGTGCCTATTTTCCGCACCGGTTGTTCATAGCTGGAATAATAATAAGGGGTGGCGGCTTCAAATTCCGCAGCGCAGGTATCGACCAGTTTGTAAACCGGCCGGACCTCCAGGGCCTGGCGCAAGGCCCGTACTTGCGCTGCCGGGAGCCCCCAGACGGTGCCCAGTTGCACATCCGAATAACCCAATTCCTTGGCACGCAGCAGCAATGCGGCCAGCGCCGTCTTGCCGGCTGTAACCGGCTGGCCGGCCGCAGCACCCGCGATAGATTGAATTTCTCCGCGGCGCAACAGAAGCTCATCCTCAAAATCCACCAGTTCCTTCATCTGCGCCAGGAACCACGGGTCAATACGCGTTAATTCATGCACCTGCTCTATCGACTGGCCCATTTTGAACGCATAGCGGATGTAGTACATCCGTCCCTGCGACGGCACGGCAAGTTTCCGGGCCAGTCTCTCCAGCGGAATCGGCCATACCTGCGCCTGTTCTTCCAGCGCCGCGGTACGGGTCACCAGCGATCCGCGATCGCCCAGCGACTGAACCGGCGCGTGGGTGGCCAATTCCTCGCTCTGCCACCGCCACCATTTATCAATCCGGTCCAGCCCCAGGCCGAAGCGTTTGACCTCCATGGAACGAATGCCCTTTTGCAAAGCCTGCTTGAAAGTGCGGCCGATGCTCATGGCCTCGCCAACACTTTTCATCTGCGTGGTCAGGGTTTCATCAGCATCCGGGAATTTTTCAAACGTCCACCGCGGAATTTTCACCACCACATAGTCAATGGTGGGTTCAAAACACGCGGCGGTGCGGCGGGTAATATCATTGGGCAGTTCATCGAGCGTGTAGCCGATGGCCAACTTGGCGGCAATGCGGGCAATCGGGAATCCCGTTGCTTTGCTGGCCAGCGCGGAAGATCGCGAAACGCGCGGGTTCATTTCAATGACCACCATCTCGCCATTTTGCGGGTTGATGGCAAACTGAATGTTGGACCCGCCGGTTTCCACGCCGATGGCCCGGATAACCGCGATGGCCGCATCACGCATACGCTGGTATTCCTTGTCCGTAAGCGTCTGTGCCGGAGCAACGGTGATGGAATCGCCGGTATGCACACCCATGGGATCAAAGTTTTCGATGGCGCAGATAATGACCACGTTATCCGCTCGATCGCGCATGACCTCCAGCTCATATTCCTTCCAGCCGATCAGCGATTGATCAATTTGTATTTCCGTAATCATGGAGGCGTCCAGGCCGCGCTGGGCCAGGGTTTCAAATTCCTCCATGTTATAGGCGATTCCGGAACCGGTACCGCCGAGGGTAAACGACGCGCGAATAATGCAGGGCAGGCCGGTTTCCTGCACCACAGCACGGGCCTGCTCCATGTTGTAAGCCAGCCCGCTGCGCGGGCAGGCCAGCCCGATCGATTCCATAATTTGCTTGAACTTTTTGCGGTCTTCGCCGCGATGAATGGCCTCGCGCGTGGCTCCAATCATCTGCACCGAGTATTTATTCAGCACACCCGCATCCGCCAGCGCGACGGAAATATTCAGCGCGGTCTGCCCGCCCAGTGTCGGCAGCAAGGCATCCGGACGTTCCTTGGCGATGATTTTCGTAACCGCTTCCACGGTGATGGGTTCGACATAGGTACGGTCGGCCATTTCCGGATCGGTCATGATGGTGGCCGGATTGGAATTCACCAAAATAACGTGGAATCCCTCTTCCTTAAGAGCTTTGCAGGCCTGCGTACCGGAATAGTCGAATTCACAACCCTGCCCGATCACAATGGGGCCTGAACCAATGATGAGGATGCTCTTGATATCCGTGCGTTTTGGCATTAGAAACCACCCTTTTTTGCTATGGGGAAGAACCGCGCGCCGCAGGCGAAAAACTTCCGCAATTTTTATCATAAAACGCTGATTATGGAAAGTGTCCGCAGGCTCGGGAGCGCAAAGCCAAAAATGAAAATGTCCACTTTCAACTTTGTGCGGCGCGGGTAATTCCGGTGGCACCAGGCAGCCGCGGCGGCATGGGGGATCTTCATGTCGGGCGAAAAACAGGCCTCGCTAAAAAACCAAGCCCTGCAGCAGCAGCCGCGACGTGCTACAATACCGGCGTTGGCTGCACATGGAGATCGTTGATGCCCAAACCCCTGACAATGGAGTCCCCAACTTCAACCCCCAAGGAGCAGTCCGCAAACCGCTACACCCGGCTTCTGGAACGGCTGAACCTGATCCGTCTGATTCTGGCGGAGCGCATCAGCGAAGACCGCACCACTCAGC
The DNA here is from genome assembly GCA_021851715.1 of Planctomycetota bacterium. Lineage (GTDB taxonomy): Bacteria > Planctomycetota > Phycisphaerae > WQYP01 > WQYP01 > JABEVA01. Next base: position 14,527 of record JAJZCR010000034.1, on the reverse strand, counting down.
AAGCCGCGGCCCTCACCTACAACACGCTCTTCAGCATGCTGCCCACCATCGTCCTGGGCCTGATCGTCATGTCCATGGCCTTTACCAACGCGGATGTGCAGCATGCGGAAGTCTCGCTCTTCGCCCGTTTTGGTCTGACCCAGATTCATAACCGCGGAGCCACCGGCCCCAATTCCCATCTGCTCATCCAAACCTTGAATCACATTATTTCCAAAGTGCGCGTGGTCCTGCAGAATCCCGGCACCGGTGCCGTCGGCTTCTTTGTGCTGCTCTGGGCGGCCGTCAGCCTGATGCGTGTGATTGAATCCACGTTTGGCCACATTTATCACGTTACCACCCCGCGCCCGTGGGCTCGCCGGCTGACCTTGTACTGGTGCGTCCTGACGTTGGGACCGCTGGGCCTGGCCATGTCGTTCTACTTTTCCGCAAAATTCCTTGTATTTGCGGGATCGGTTTCCACAGTTCAGATATTTCTACAACCCCTGACGCTACTGGCCAGCTATGTAAGTGTATGGGTCATCATTCTGCTGTTTTATAAAATAATACCCAATACACTCGTTACCTGGAGAGCAGCTCTTTGGGGATCGCTGGCGGCCACCATTTTATGGGAACTGGGCAAGTGGGGCTTTGGCCTGTATGTGGGATATGTGGCCGGATACGGCAAATGGTATGGCAATCTGGGGCTGATTCCGCTGTTTATGTTCTGGATCTATCTCACCTGGATATTTCTGCTGCTGGGGGTCGAGGTAGCCTATATACAACAGCACTTCCGACTCCTGGTGCGCCGACAGCTCAATGAACGGAGTTATAACACTCCCCTGATTGATTCTCATTGGGTTTTGCCACTGGCGGTCCTTCTGGTGCAGCGGTTTCGCCAGGGACAAACAGTAAATCCTGAATTAGCGGCCAAGAATCTGCATCTTGCGCCTCATATCGCCACGGAATTTCTCACGGCCTTGCAGCAAGCCGGCCTGGTTCATGCTCTGGATGGCGAAGAAACGGAATATGCTCTGGCTAAAGCCCCCGAAAATATCACCCTGCGCGAACTGCTGCACGCCGTGGGCCACCGTTGTCAGACCTTGCTGGAAGCCAGCCAGGCCGCCGGTACCGACCATCCCCTTCTTTCCGCGCCGATCATTTTGCAAATGCATGAAGCTCAGGAGCAATGGACAGCCGGCCGCACCATGGCCGATTTAGCCGCTTCGGCCAGTCGGCCCCCGGCCGCTGCAACATCCACGATGCCTCAGGTGCTGTCCGCTTCATAACATAAACGGAGTTATCTTCATGACTTCAAGAATCATCATCGGTCTGATGAGCGGGACCAGTGTGGACGGCATTGACGCTGCGATCGTGGAAATTCGCGGCCGCGCCCCGCGCTTATCAGCCAGGTTACTCCATCACCACCAGGCAAACTGGCCGCTGCGGCTGCGCCGCCGCCTGCTGGCCGCGATGGGCAACGCTCCAAGCTCCGCCGCCGAAATTTGCGAACTCAATTTTTTAACCGCCCGGTCTTTCGCCGCCGCCGTTCAATCCGCTCTCCAGCACGCCCGCATTGCCCCGCATCGCGTCACGGCCGTGGCCTCGCACGGCCAAACCATCTGCCACCTGCCCCCGCAGCCCGGCCGTACCACTGGATCCACGCTTCAACTCGGCGATGTATCCGTCATTGCGGCACTGACAGGAATCCAGACCATCGGCAATTTTCGCAGTGCGGACATGGCCGTCGGCGGCCACGGAGCTCCGCTGGTCCCCTGGACCGATGCGATTCTCCTGCGCGATACCCGAAAGACCAGGGCCATTCAAAACATCGGCGGCATTGCCAATGTTACCTATTTACCGCCAGGCCGGGGCTTCTCCGACGTGCTGGCCTTTGACACCGGTCCGGGCAATATGGCCATTGACGCACTTATTTCCATCGCCACCGGCGGCAGCCGGCACTGTGATACCAACGGCCGCATCGCCCGGCATGGCCGGGTGGATGAAAGACTTTTTACCCGCCTCAAAGCCCACCGATACTTTTCGCAACAGCCACCCAAAAGTACCGGCCGCGAAGTTTTTGGCGCGGCTTTTGTTGAAAATCTTCTGACTCGAGCCGCCGGAAAAAGAATCTGCGATCTCGCCGCCACCCTTACCGCCCTCACCGCCTGGAGCATTGCCGACGCCTATCACCGATTCCTGCCCCGGGTTCCGGATGAGGTGATCATTGGCGGAGGCGGGCTGCACAATCCGGAACTCATGCGTTATCTGACTGCTGATCTGGCCAAGCTTGGTTGCCGCACCCTCATACCCATGGATCAGTTGAAAATTGCCAATAAAGCCAGAGAAGCCATGGCTTTTGCGCTGCTGGGAGCCGCTGCGCTGGACGGCGTACCCGCCAATCTGCCGCAGGTAACCGGTGCCGCTCAACTGATGCTCCTGGGCGTGGTGGCACAAGGTACTGGCTGATCAAAAGAAAAACCGGAATCCGCGCATGAAAAACCCGCCGTTTGCGGCGGGTTCCGGCGAATGACAGGCACCAGGACCCACATTCGCTTTCTGTTTCGCAACCAACCATCCCCAAGACGAATCTTGGGGTGGCGGTCGCGATACACGTAGCAGCGGACCAACCGCCACCACGGCGCAGGAGTCTCAGCGACGTCCAGATTTCTTGGTACTCTTTTTCGCTGATTTCTTGGTACTCTTGCGGGACTTTGATTTCTTGGCAGCCATCATGTATCACCTCCTTTCCATCGAGTGGAAAGACGCTGGAAAACATTTTTCACCGTCAGCCGACGTTCCAGTTCACGTCGTTGACTCCGGTATATCTTCTCGCCCCTTCGGTCTTGGCAGGCGATTCACTCTTCGCTTCAAGGCCATACCTTTCCAGCAAGCCTCGATCCCGTCCGGAAAATACATTCACACTTCCATACGCACCTGTGAACGTTTATCGACCACAGATTATCAGTCGCAACAATAATTTTTAATAATTTTCAGAAATTTTCAGCGCTGCAGGATTCCAGCGCCGGTAAGAACATCAAAGAGAACCCATTGCAGTTCAGCGTCGCTGGACAAAAGCACGTATGGAATCTGATGGTGTCGGCACTTCTCCCGCATGGAAGACAGAAAAGTCTGCAGACGGTTATCGTACTGGCGCAGCATGTTGCGATTCGGCAGTACACTCATCCGCCGCCCTGTTTCAACATCCACCAGCCGGACCGCCTGGCTTGGTTGCGGATGTATTTCCTGCGGACCAAGAACGTGCAGCAGGCGAACCTCCTGCCCCTGGGCCATCAATCGCCGCCAATGGTCCATGGCATCGCCAGTGTCCAGCAGATCGCTGATCACCACAACCATTCCACCGCGCGGACCGCGCTGGCCGAGCATCTGCGCCGGCCCCGCAAAGTCCGCCCTGCCACCGCTTTTCAGGCTGCGCACAAACTCCTGCAGCTCCGAAAAACCGGCCTTGGTTGCAAAGCCAGCCTTTCTCCCATTGTTTCCGGTGCCCCCACCGACAGCCCACAGGGTCATTTGATCCTGTCGGGCCAGGCCGATCCACCCCAACGCCGCAGCCAGCCGCCGTGAAAAACTCAGCTTGTTGGGATCTCCAAAGTCCATGCTGGCACTGATATCCAGCAGAATGGTCACCGGCAATGCCCGCTGATCCACAAACAGTCGCACCACCGGCTGGTCAAACCGGGCCATGGCATTCCAGTCAATGTATCGGAAGTCGTCTCCCTGTACGTAAGCTCGAAAGTCCGCAATTTCCATACTCGCGCCGCGCAGCATGGAACGGCGCTCTCCGACACGCCCTCCTGTCACGCGCCGTGGCCCCGTGAAGCGCAAAGCTCCAAGCTTTTCCAGCAAGGCATTTTCCAGAATACTCGCCATCGTCGCTCCGATAGGCTCTTGACCGGTCTTGAACCCAACTTCGGCCCGGCGCTTAACTGCCGGCCGCGCCGCGGCTATCCGACCTGGCGGAATTGGGTTTCATAGAGTTGCCGGTACTCCGGACACGTCGCCATCAGTTGCTGATGCGTTCCAATGCCGACCATGCGCCCTGCATCCAGGCAGATGATGGTGTCCGCACTGGTAATAGTGCCTAACCGATGGGCGATTACAAACGTGGTGCGATTGCGCATGAAATCGCGCAGAGAAAGCGTGATCTTCAGTTCGCTTTCGTTATCAATCTGGCTCATGGCTTCATCGAGAATCAATATCGCCGGATCGCGCAAAATGGCCCGTGCAATCGCCAGCCGTTGTCGCTGACCGCCCGAAAGCCGGACCCCGTCCTGCCCGACCATCGTCTGATACCCATCCGGCATAGTGGTCACAAAATCGTCCACAAAGCTGCGCCGCGCCGCATCCATAATCTGTTCCGCGGTGGCATGACGCCGCCCGTACGCGATATTGTTGTAGATGGTGTCCGCAAAAAGCACGGTATCCTGCGAAACCAATCCGATCTGCCGGCGCAGCGAGCGCAGCGATACCCCCGAGGTATCCACTCCATCAATGAGCACCTGGCCCCGACTGGCAACATAAAGCCGCGGCAACAACGACAGCAGCGTGGTTTTTCCTGATCCATTCCCTCCCACCACTGCCGTTGTCTGGCCATGAAGCACCCGAAAGCTGATATGGTTCAGAACGGTTTTGTCATGACCGGGGTATTCAAAGCCTACATCGCGAAATTCAATCGACTCATGATGCCGCGGCAGCGCCGGCAACTGCCGACTATGGTTGACCTCCGGCTCCAGATCGAGAATTTCAAAAATCCGCGTCGCCGCGGCATTGGCCTGCTGCAGCTTGACATTCACATCTGAAAGTTTCCGCAGCGGCTCAAAAATGGCGGCAAAACATGCCAGCAGCAGAAAGAAACTCTCCTTGCTGATCGTATCTTGCAGTACCAGCTTGGCCAGAATCAGAATGGGTATGCTGGCCAGCACCACCGCCATAGCTTCAATGGTCGGCCGCGAAAGAGCGGCATAATGCGAAAGCTTGCGCTGCTGCTGATACAGCGCCCGATTGGCCTGGGCAAACCGGCGGCGCTCGTAACCTTCCGCGGAATAGGCTTTCACCACTCGTTGCCCCGAAAGTGATTCTTGCAAGATCGACAACATACCCGACCATCGTTCCAGGCCTCGCTGGCTCGCACGCCGCATGCGCTTGCTGAACTGCCGGATAATCAGCCCGATCACCGGCACCACCAGCACCATCGCCACACACAACTCCCAATTCACCCACAAGGCTACTGCCGCCACAAACGCCGCCTTGACTGGTTCCAGCACCAGTTTGCCCATCAGCGAAGCCACGCCATCCGTCAGGTTGTTGGTGTCCTGCGTAAGCCGACTCATGACATCGCTTGTTCCTTTCTGGGAAAAGTAAGATGCCGGCAATTGCAAGACCCGGTTATAAACCCGTCGTCGCAGGTCAATGACCATCCGCGCCGCCACCGTCATCGCCAGGTACTGCTGCAAATACCGAAACGCCCCACCCACAATACACAGCAGGATGAAAAATATGACCACCCAACACAAACTGGTAAACGGATCCACCGGCAATAAGTTGATCAGCCGCACCGCCCGCCCGATCCACCACGCCTGCCGAGCCAGCACCACCGTTACCGATTGCGGAGTAACATGCGATGCGGATTGAATATGAAGGATCGCCTTTTGCCCGGCCGTCCCTGTTGCCAGAATCGCCGTCATACCTTTCCATGCCGAGCTCCGCTGCACCGTGGCCCCCGCCGCCCCCACCAGCTTCACGCGCACAATGCGGTCACCGGCGGCCAGTCCGGCCAGGCTCCTGGCCGCACCCTTGTCCGTGCGCGTAATAATTAACGCAATTTGGTCCTTGCGTGCTGACGCATCCAAACTTAAAAACCGGATATGCAAACGTCGCTGCGTCGCCCAATGGTCTACCCAGCCATGAATACCCTCGGCACTGATAAAAATTTTCATCACCGGCAACATCGTGGCCACTCCCGAAGCGTAGGAAATACCTACGCCCAGCGCACACACCAAGCCAATCATTACCCTCCACCGGTAGGGCCAGACTCCCCTCATCACGCGTATCAGGGCTTCCATAAAACCTCGTCCATTCATCACCTTCAAGTAAAACGCTTATTTTACCCCTTACTCCCGTGCCTCGACCCGCCCGCTTATGGATAATCCTGTCCAGTAGGCCGCAAAACCATCTCATTGATATGCACATGCCCAGGCTGTGACACAATAAACGTCACCGCCCTTGCCACATCCGCCGGATTGAGCGGCTGGCCCCACTTTTTTACCCACGCCTTGAAGCTTTCTGTATCGTACCCCGCTGCAGCCTGAAATTCACTTGTTACAATCCCCGGCTTAAGGGTGCTTACCCGCACCCCTTTTCCACAAACCTCGCGCCGCATCGCCTCCGCCGCCCCCGCAATCGCCCATTTGCTCGAACCGTAAAAGCCGCTGAATGGCGAAATATGATGCCCGGAAACCGAACCCAGCACCACGATATCGCCACACCCCTGTTGACACAGTATCTCTCCCGCCTGCCGCATCAGGTACGCAGCGCCCAACACATTCAGCCGGTACATGGATTCCCATTGCCTCTGATCGCTCGATAAGATTCCTCCGGCCAGCCCGCGCCCCGCATTCACAACCACAATATCCAGGCGGCCCGCCCAGTCTTGCGTTTCTTTCATAAGTTGGTCAATCTGCCTCGTCTCCCCCGCATCCGCAGCCACCGCCATGGCGCTGCCGCCACCAGCGACAATTTTTCCCACCAACGCTTCCAGCCGCTCTTTGCGGCGGGCTGATACCACCACCTTCACTCCCGCCGCCGCCAGATCCTCCGCGATAGCCCATCCGATGCCCGCACTCGCCCCGGTAACAATGGCGGTTTTGCCGGTTAATGGATTATTCATGTTTTCACACCCTGTTTGGTCAAATTACTCAAAAGCCGCCGACATCAATTTCCGTTGTCTACCGCCATTGCCCGGTTCCAGCCGCATCGGCAAACCTTTTCAGTCCATCAAGGTATCCACATAATGAGCCACCGGCAACTCTGCCCATGCCAGGCGGGAGTATCTCAATCACAATGTCATCATTTTGCGGTGCCGGCTTCGGCCACATGGTCAGGCGGCGTCGAGCGCAGCGAGGCTTGGACCCGTTGTCGCCATTCCATCCCGCGACTTTTGAAAATCCGCATCTGCGTCAGGGCCGGTAACATGGCACTCTCTGGAAAGCCGCGGCTAAATAGTCGGCAGGGGCTTACCTCCGCATGTGCCCGCCCGCCCAACATATGAATTTGTGGATTCGAGCCCCACCCTCCATGCATTGACAGGTACAATTGTTAGCCCCTATGATGAGAAAGGAATTTAGTCGGCCGGGTCCGTTGCCCACCGCGAAAGTTGGGAATATTTTGTTGGTCACGCCACAAAAAAAATCATAAAAATTTCCTTGGTATGTCGAACCTGCCCCGCCTGCCCGACGTATGGATGGCTGTTGGTTCGCAGTTGTTTAATAATGGAGAAATCTATGGCATCCAAATCTGAAGAATCATTAACGTCTTTGTGTTCGCTGTTCCGCCTGCTCTCGGATAAAACCCGTTTGCAAATTGTTATGTACCTGGCTGATGGCGATCGGTCTGTTAACAACCTCTGTCGCGATCTTAAGCTCGCGCAGCCGACTGTTAGCCACCATCTGGGCTTGCTCCGGATGAACCGCGTCATCGTCAATAAACGCAGTGGAAAACAGGTCATTTATTCTCTGGGATCCTGGGCCAAAGGTGGCAAAAAGAGCCTGAAGTTTGATATTTCGCCTTTTGAAGTTACCCTGACCCAGGGCTAAGCTCCCCGGATCCGCGGTTAAGGCATGAATAGACACAGGATTTGCGCAGAGTATCTGCCGGATAATGCCGGCTGTACTTTGCCAGCGGTACAATTTCTCGCCACGCCTTCCGGCCGCGACCTGCTGGAAGCAGTTGAACAGTCTACCGATGCCGCTCACATGGAGGTGGCCTCCATAGCCCATCTGCGTCGTCGCTGGCCGGCGCAGTACATTCACGCCGCCGTCACAATTTGCGAATGTCATCGCCGTGCCTCGGCTGCTGCCGGCAAATTTCCCGCTGACCACACAAATCCTGGGCTATTCTGGGCCGTGCCGGAAGCCCTCCAGCAGGCAACGTCACGAGCCGTCGCCGCGCACAAGGCCACGCGATTCGCTGCGGCCATGCCGGGGTCGCTTATCTTGGATGCTTGCTGCGGCATCGGCGGTGATGCCCTTGGGCTGGCCAATGCCGGCCGGGTGCTTGCCGTTGAGGTAGATCCCTTGCGTGCCTGGCTGGCCCAACGCAACACAATGGCGGGCAACGCCCGTTATCCGATCACCGTGCTTCAGGCAGACATCCGGCGGGCACCCTTTCTACTTTCCTCGATTGGCGGCTTTCATATCGACCCGGCACGTCGCAACCGTGGACGCAGATATGCAATGTATGAGGATATGCTTCCAGGACCGGATACCATTGAAATGCTCATCCGAGAGATTCCCCATGGTGCAATCAAACTAAGTCCGGCTACCGATTTTTCCCGCCTTCCACCAGGACACCTGGAACTGATCGGTGAAAATCGTGTTACCGTCCAGGCGGTTTTATGGACCGGTAAAATTGCCGCCACACTGGACCCCACCGCACGCTCCTCCACGGTTCTGACGAACCACCGCCCGCCCTGGTCCCTCACCGGCAAGCCGGAAACCGTTACCCGGCTTTTCCTACCGGCCAAATGGATCTACGAAGTGGACGGTGCGGTCATTCGCAGCGGCCTGTGCCCCGAATTGCTGCGCCGGATATCCTGTGCCGCCGTGACCATCGACGGCGGATACATCACCAGTACCGATCATCTAACGCACCCGGCTCTCACAGCATTCCGCGTTTGCCACGTCATGCCCTACTCCGAGCGGAACCTCCGACGCTGGTTGGCCGAAAATAAAATTCACTCTGCCGGAACCTCCGGCTGCCTGGAAATAAAAACCCGTGGCGGTCTGGGCCTTGATACCGATGCTTTGCAGCGCCAGCTTAAAGATTTTGGTCCATGGACCATTCTCATCTATCGGGCCGAAAACGGAATCACCGCCGCCATTACCCAAAGATATCTCACCACACCCGAATCCGACTCGCTGACACTGCCCCGCTAAGCGCTGCCGGCCCATCCGCTACCCACACCATCCCCACGCAAAAATCTCTACAGAGCGTTCGCCGAAGACCCATGACGCCGGTTCCACAATTCTTGCGCCTCCGGCAGACGAATATACAATGGAACCAATGACGTCACATCGGCAAAAATTCCCCGCCCGGCCATGGCCCAGCCCAGTTGATGCACGGCCGTAGCCCGCGCAATCCAGGTTTCCCGGCCAAGCTCTATAAGGTCCTCGTCGGCATCCACACCAGCCCGCAGCGCCGCGCGGTGATAATCTACGCCTTCTCCGAGCACATACAGTGGCTTGGGCGATTGCCGCACAAATTCTTCCGGCGAGGTAAGTATTGGACCGGTCGTACATTGCCAACCACCCGCATCGGCCGCAGCACTTTCATCCCGGCGATAGCGGGCGGCATATACCTGCCCACGTTTGGCATCCAAAATCACTGCCAAATGACTGGCCTCCGCCGGTGCATTCGCTGCCAGCACATCCAGGGCCGGCACGGCCACCACCAGACACCCGATCGCCTGTGCCAGGCTGCGCGCCACCATCACCGCAATCCGCAGCCCCGTAAAAGACCCTGGACCGATGGAAAGATACACATGTTGAATTTGCCGTGGCTGCCACCCTTGGGCGAGAGTCAAATCGCGAAGGGTTGGCATCAGTTCAATGGCATGGTTCATGCCCGCTGTAAATTGTTTCTCCGCTAATAGCTGCGGTCCGAACCCCACCGCCACTGAACCCATGCGCCCGCTGGTTTCAATGGCCACAATGCGAACCAGATTCGGCGAAGGGTTGGGCCGCAGATCAGTCAACAGATTCCCCTTAAAACGTGAATGATCATGTTCACGGCCACACACTTGCCATGATCTGCACGCCGGTTTACCGTGGATCATTAATCTGGAGACCTTCATGGCGGCGCGTTTTATTATTGGCCTGGCGGGAACCGGAAAAACCCACCATTGCGCCAGCGCTTTGGCCCAAGCCTCACAGGCGGATCCACTCGGCCCGCCATTATTCTGGCTGGTGCCCGAACAAGCCACCTTCATGTCTGAACAACGACTGCTCGCCCATCCTGGCTTGGCCGGTACGTTCCGTGCGCAAGTCCTGGGCTTCGACCGCTTTTGCCGCAGCATCGCCCCGGAACTCGCTCTCAAATCCACGCTGGACCTTTCCAGCATTACACGGATGCTTCTGTTGGCTCAGGCCGTGGAGCAATGTCGCGACCGGCTGGTGCTTTTCCAACACCTCACCGGGCAACCAGGCTTCCTCCGCAACTTAAATGCCATTTTACGCGAATTGCAGCAGACCGGCCATGATGCCGTTTCACTCAACCAGGTACGTCTTGCACTGACTTCAAGCAACCAGGCCGATGACATCCTGAACCGTAAACTCTGCGATTTTATCACGCTGCTGACCGCCTGGCAGAACCGCCTGGGTGCCAACCAGTACGATCCCGACCGCCTCCCGCAACTGGTCGCCGATCGCCTTTCAAAATCCACCACCGTAGCCGCATCCTTCGCGTGGCTGGACAGCTTCAGCGCTCTGAGCATGGTGGAAATAAATTTAATCACGGCTTTGGCCAAATGCTGCCGAGGTGTGGACATCACCTTGCTGGCCGATCCCGAAAGCCCTGTTTTTCACTCACCCGATGCGCCGCTTCAGCCGCTGTCCACCTTTCACCGTACTGAAGTGATGTACCGCCGCCTGCTGACGGCCTTTACTAAGGCTCATGTCACCATAGCCCCGCCTGTGTTGCTCACCCAACCGCATCGCTTCGCCGGCGCAACGGGCTTGCTGGCCATCTCACGTACACTTTTCTGGCCACCCGCCGAAAACCCGGCCGCTGATACCGCCAGCGCTGCGGCACCCGCTCCCTCGACCGCCGCGGCGCAGCCCCACGACCCGTCCGTCACTGCCAAGCCTGTGCAATCTATCTCTGGCCTGACACCTGTTGGTACCACGGCCGTTATCTGGAAATGTGATACCCCGGAATCGGAAATTCGGGCCGCAGCCGAATTCATCCACGAACAAACCACCCGCCAAAAACTACGCTACCGCGATATTGGCATCGTCGTTGCCGATCTCGATAACTACGAACCCGTCATCCGCCGCATTTTTGCCGCCCACAACATCCCACATTTCATTGATCGCCGCCGCCCCATCACCCACCACCCGCTGGTCGAACTGCTGCGCTGCGCGGTGAACCTGGTCAAAGACAACTTCCGCCAGATCGATTGGCTGGCCCTGCTGAAAACCGGCTTAGCCGACCTGCCCGCGGAAGACCCGTTTATCCTTGAGAATTATCTGCTCACGCGTGGTATTGATCGCGACGATTTTTCCCGCCCATGGATGTGGACCGCGCCAGAACCTGACGAAAATGGTCCGATCGTTGCACCCAGCGCCGCTGATCTGGCCGCCTTGGATCGGGCCAATGCCATCCGCCACAAGGTTCATAACCATCTGGCCGCCTGGTTCACCACCGCCCGGGCCCAGACCAGCCATGCCCGGAAAATTCACGCCTTGCGCAGCCTCTTGACCACTCTCCAGGTTCGCTCCACCCTGCTCACGTGGATTGAAAACGCCTCCCGTGACGGCCAACCCGAACTCGCCCTCATTCATCAGCAAGCCTGGCGGGAAGTGCTCAATCTCCTGGAAGTGATGGAAAGACTCTCTGCTGTCGGTATCGGCAGTCTCGATAATTTTGCGGCATTGTTCAATGCCGGACTGGAAACGCTTACCCTCGGCCTTATTCCACCGGCCCTGGATCAGGTACTGGTCAGTTCCGCCCACCGCTCCCGGCATCCGGAACTGCATACCGTGATCATGTTGGGCTGCGTCGAGACTTGCTTTCCACAGGTGCTGCCCGAAGACCCCATGCTGGATGACCGCCAACGCGAACTGTTTAATTCCACCGGTCATGCCCCCATCGGCGGCGGCAGCCGTCAGAACCTGCTCGAAGCTCCCTTTTTTGATTATGTCGCCTTCACTCGCGCTGCCCACCAACTGATTATCTCCTGCCCGGCGGTCAATACCGTCGGCACCCCCGTCACTGCTTCCCACTACGTGCAGGCCTTGTGGCACACACTGCCCGTCATGCAAATCAACGCCAGCAACAACAATCTGCACTGCTGGTCTTGCCGCGATGATCTGCTGTCGGGACTCATGCGCTGGCTTGGCTCCCGCACTCTCCGCCAGGCGGCCTCCGCCACATCTTTGCCTTCCCTGACCCTGCCGCAGGCCCAGGCTTTGTACCAATGGCTGACCAACCAGGCAGATCCCGCCACCCGCACCGCCGCGCACCAGGCCTTTGCCGCCTTATATCCGCACCCGCCCACTCAACTTTCACCGGAACTGGCCCAGGCTCTGCACTCCGGCGAATTGCGCATCAGTGCCAGTCAACTGGAAACCTTTTGCCGCTGCCCCCAACAGTACTTTTTCGCCCATACCCTGCGTCTTCAGCCGCGCCGCACGCCCGATATGGATGCCTTGGCCATGGGCCTGGTTTACCATCAGACCTTGCAGGATGTTTTTGCGCTGATCATCAGCGGTGAACTACCTTGGCCGCACTGTTCCCGTAAAGCCCTGATGGATGTCTTGGAAAATAAAATGGAAGCTGCCTTCCGCGCCATTGAGACCAAAATGTTCGCCAAATCGCCACAAAGCCAGGCCATGCGCCGCCCGGTGCGGCGAAATTTGCGGGCCTTGCTCACCAAGGAACATCTCGCCGCCCAAACCAGCCAGTTGCGCCCCCATCGGGTGGAAGCTACTTTCGGCATCGAAGCCGCTGCCTTGCCAGCGCTGCGTCTGGCCAGCACCAAAACACCGGACATCGTCATTTCCGGCAAGATCGACCGCCTCGATGCTTCCAGCGATGGCGACGCCATTGTGCTGGATTACAAGTCCGGCCAACAAACTTTCAAGCTCAACCGGGCCGAGGCTGGTATCAACATCCAACTGCTGGTGTATCTTATGGTATTGAGCCAACCACAAAATACCTGCAACGGAAAACCGTACCACGGCTTTGGAGCGTTTTATCAACCACTTCAATTCGCCCCGAAAGCCACTATGACGCTTGGTTCGGAAGATCCCACACTCTACCAGAGCCTCAGGCCCAGCGGTTTTTTCGCGCTCGAGCATTTCCCTCTTTTGGAACCAATGCCCGGCCCCGGTGAATCCGCCAGGTGGTTCAAACTCAAGGTCAACAACGATGGACAACTCCACAAGAAACTCAACGACTCGCTGAGCCGGGAAGACCTGCAAGATCGCCTGGCTGACGCGCAAGACTTGATCCTTACCACAGCCGACCTCATTGCCGCAGGCCATATTCAGCCCCACCCCTTTAAGGATGGCAACACCACCGCCTGCACCTACTGCGATTTCCAGTCCGCCTGCCCCTTTGATCGTCTCGCAGGTCGCTATCACAACATCCAAAAACAGCCTGGACCTCCCGGCCCAGCCACTCTGGTTGACCATCAAAACACCCGCGACCAGGAGGAATTATGAGGCCCCCCTGGACCAACCCGCAAACTTTGGCCATTGGACATCTTCATGGCGAAATGCTGGTCATGGCCGGTGCAGGTTCCGGCAAAACCGCCGTCCTGACCCAGCGCTGTGTCAACCTGGTCACTCAGGATCGTGACCCATGCAGTGTCGATGATCTACTCGTGGTCACATTCACCGATGCGGCAACCGAGGACATGCGCGGCCGCATTGCCGCTTCGCTGCGTTCCACCGCACTCACCCTGGCCCGCGAGCGCCCGCAAGATGCCCATCGGCTTCTTGAACAGGCCGCACTCGTGGACCAGGCCAAAATTTCCACTCTCCACAGCTTTTGTGCCACAACGCTGCGGCTTTGGTTCCATCAATGCAATCTCGACCCCGCCTTCACCATTCTCGACGAACATGAAAGCCATCTCCTGTTTTCGCAGGCTCTGCAAACCGTGCTGGACCTTTGGCTCACACGCACCGATGACCAGACGGAATCGTTTGCCCATTTTTTTGATGTCTACGCCAACAGCAAAGTGAGCAAATTGAAAAAAATTATCGCCCGTCTGGAACAAACCTGGGAATTAACACCAGATCCGCACCAATGGATGCAGCACGCCGAAGAAATTGCCGCCGCCGATGATGCTGCCATGCCACGGCTGTTTCAGGCGGCCCAAATCTCCATGCGGGATTTGACTGATTATCTCACTCCAATCGTCGGCCGACCACCTTTGGCCGCCGATCCCAAGGGACAAATGCACCACGCCTTGTGCGATCTGTATGAAAAGCTGCGTATTGGTCGTCGTCGGTGGAATCATTCCCGAGGCGGACCAAAAGGTGCTTATCGAGGCGGGAGTCGCTCGGATTTATACGCCAAAAGACTTTGA